>JBEKNG010000447.1:0-5354 GCA_049523075.1 Paraburkholderia sp. | reverse complement strand
ACTTCGACGGTTTTGCCGGTGATGGTCGGCACCTGTATCGGTCCGAGCCCATAGCGGGCAGCCAGGTCGTGCGGTGGCTCGGCCGGGACGTTCTGGCGCGCGGTCAGGGCGGGCGCTACGGATGCATAGGCGAGCGAATGCACTGTGCGCGCGCTGACATTGGGCGGAAAGCCGCGGCGAGCGTGCCCGGCGATTTCCTTGTTGAAGGCGAGATAGCTGCCGCGATTACCCGCAAGATGATCGGCAATCAGCCGTAGCGTCGAGGTCTTTCCCGCGCCCGCATACGCCTTGATCTTCAGGTCGTCCCCGCCACGAACCGCATCTACGACAGCGTCCTGTTCGGCGGTAGGCTTAAACAAGTGGGGCATGGCATGCGAGGCTGAGCGAAGAAGCCCGTAGTGTGCCGGAAAATCGCCTATGGGCAAGCTACCGCGCGGCAACTGATCTCTGTGCTGCGGCAGCGCCTTCCACCCGCAACCCATGTAAAGCAGTTGAAGGATGTAGTTAAAGATCTTGTGCAACGCCAGTGTCGGTACCGATCAACGCCGGCCGCGGCTCAGAGGCGGCAGCGAAACGCGCCTGCGGGCCAGTCAGAACCACAGCTTGACAATGTTTGCATTGTAAACAATGTCAACATTGTCAAGGATTCGCTGGCCGACATTTGCCGGTAGGCCCTGTCGCTCGATCTGTCGACTGCCCGCCAAATAAAGCGATGGCGGTTTTTCCGCGCTGGCATGTCTATTGCTTTAATAACTTACCGGGCGCCGGGTGATGTTCGCGCCGGGTGAAAATTGGTATTCGCCTTCGCGGCGCTATTCAAAAAATAATGAATAAAGATGACTATTTCAAAGCGTTTGATCCTCATGCTGACTGTGGTATTGATCGCCTTGTTGTTCGTCGGCAGCGTGGCCTTCTGGAATCTGCGCGGGGCGCAGCAGCGCCTCCAGTATTTACAGGGTAACCTCATTCCCAGCATGCGCGAATTGACGGATGCGCGCGACAACATCGGCGAGATCCGGCGGCTCGTACTTCGCGAGCTACTGAGCTCGGACAACACGGAACGAACCGCCGTCGATCAGGCGATCGCCGACGCTGACACTCACATCGCCGCGCATATCGCGAGTTACGATCGCGCCAATCGCCTGGACCACACGGACCGCGACTTGCTCAATGCCGACAAGACCGCGTTTACCGCGTACCAGGCCGCGCAGCAAATCTACCTGGAGAAGTGCAAGTCCGGTGATCAGGGCGGCGCCAAGGCCATGGTCTCGGACGGTGGCGGGCTCTACGTGCCCAGCCAGCAACTCGCGGCAGCCTTCAACGCCCACATCTCGTACAACGAGAAACTCAGTGGGAGTTTGCGCACCGCCAACGACGCGGCATACCGGCAGGCAATGTCGCTGCTGGCGGCTTGCTGTACGGTGGCGATCGCCGTCGTGGCGTTGATGGGCCTGACGCTCTATCGATCCATCACGTCGGGGCTGTCGGGCATGCAGCGAACGTTTGCCCACGTTAGCGAGTCGCTCGACCTGACCCGCGTGGCCACGGTCGGCCGCATGGACGAAATCGGCCACGTAGCAGTGGCCTTCAATAGCTTGCTCGCAAGATTCGCCGGAGTGATCGGGGAGGTACGACAGACAGCCGGCTCCGTTAGCGTCGCGTCGAAACAGATCGCTGCCGGCAACGTCGATCTGTCGTCGCGCACCGAGGAACAAGCTGCTTCGCTCGAACAAACCGCAGCGAGCATGGAGGAACTGACCACGACCGTGCAACAGAATGTCCAGAGTGGGCGGCAGGCCGCGGAGCTTGCGCAACATGCGTTCGCGATTTCCGATGAAGGAAACCGGCTCGTCGAAGGCATGCTCGCGACGATGGCTGAGATTACCGCAAGCTCGGACAAGATCGCGGAGATCACCGCCTTGATCGAGGGTATCGCTTTCCAAACCAATATTCTTGCGCTGAACGCTGCCGTTGAAGCTGCCCGCGCGGGCGAAGAAGGTCGGGGTTTCGCCGTGGTCGCGGCCGAAGTGCGCAACCTCGCTCAACGCTCTTCGGCTGCAGCCAGGGAGATCAAGGCCCTGATCGAAAAGTCCGTCGAAACGATTGCCGTGGGGTCGCACCAGGGCTCCGATGTAGGACGCGCAACCGACGAGGCACGACAGGCGGTGCGTCGACTGGCCAACGTCATCGGCGAGATATCAAGCGCATCCGAAGAGCAGGGCCGCGGCATCGAGCAGGTCAACGTGGCCGTTAGTCAGATGGACCAAGTGACCCAGCAGAACGCTGCTCTCGTTGAAGAAGCCGCGGCGGCGGCGCAATCGCTCGAGGAACAAGCGGTCCGGCTCAACCAGATGGCCTCGGTGTTCACCGTGCCGATGTGACCCGGGACGAAAGACGGGCCAACCTGAACGGTTCAATCCAGGTTCAGCGAGGCTAAGCGGCCTGAACCGCGCGGCTATAGGATTCGTCAAACAAGGGCAAGGTCAATCGGCCGGCGAGCCTGCGAGATTGTTTGTGTTCTGAAATAATAGCTTTCGCTCACGACCGCGGCGGCCTACGCCCATGCAAACACGATCTGACGCCTCAGCCGGCAGCGAATCAGCCGGCTACTGGCGCGAACACGAAATGCTGCTATTGCAGCAGGTAATGGCACTTGTCGGCAAAAGCCTGTCCCCCGGGCCTGCTCTGCGCGAGATGCTGCATCTGATGTCCGAGCTGCTCGGCCTGAACCGGGGCCGTATCGTGCTCGCAGACGAAACGGGTCGCAGCGGGCGCATCCGGTACGCGTACGGACTCACCGCCGAGGAAATCGGCCGGGGTGTGTATGCGTACGGTGAAGGCATCACCGGGCGCGCGCTGCAGCACGGCCAACTGACGATCATCCAGGACATCGACCGCGAGCCAGATTTTCTGGCGCGTGCGGTTGAGCGCTCACGGTTGCCGGATGGCCCGGTCGCGTTCATCGCGCTGCCGATCGTCGTCGAACGGCGGGCGGTCGGCGTACTTGCCTGTCACCGGATTCGCCACCGCTCGCGTGCGCTGGCCGACGACATCACGGTGCTGCGTATTCTGGCGACACTGGCGGGGCAGTTGCTGCAGCTGGAAGCCGGCCTCGAGGAAAAAACCCGCGCGCTCGAACAGCAGAACGCAGTGCTCGCGCGGGCCCTCGAATCGGCGGCCGCCCGCTATGGAATCATCGGCACCTCGCCGCCTTTGCTACGCGCGATCTCGGAACTGGAGCGCGTATCGGATTCCGCCGCGAGCGTGCTGTTGCTCGGCGACTCCGGCACCGGCAAGGAGCTGTTTGCACGGGCCTTGCATCTGGCGAGTCCGCGGCGCGACCGTGCCTTCATCAAGATCAACTGCGCGGCGATACCGGATACGCTGTTCGAGTCCGAGTTGTTCGGGTACGAACGCGGTGCGTTCACGGGCGCGAACAGCATGCGCGCGGGCTGGTTCGAGCAGGCCAGCAAAGGGACGCTGTTTCTCGACGAGATTGGCGAACTGCCGGTGACGATGCAGACCAAGCTGCTGCGCACGCTTCAGGAAGGGACCATCACGCGCCTCGGCGGCAAGGCGGAGATCCGGGTCGACGTGCGGCTCGTCGCGGCCACCAATCGCGATTTGCAACGCGATGTGGCGCGCGGCACCTTCCGCCAGGACCTGTACTACCGGCTCAATGTGATTCCGATCCACTTGCCGTCGCTCGCTGAACGCCGCCAGGACATTCGCGTTCTCGCGCTGCATTTCATCAGTCATACGAATCAACTCAACCAGCGCAACGTCAATCTCACGGCGGCCGCGCTGGATCGGCTCGAAGAGTACCCGTGGCCCGGCAATATCCGCGAGCTGACCAATTTCATCGAGCGGATCGTGTTGCTGGCGGAGAAGCCTCTGCTCGATGCAGCGGATATTGACCGGCTGTTGCCTTCGGGCGCGGCGGATGAGCCGGCTGTTAGTCCCGCGTCTGTACAGTCGGTGGCCGCCGAGCGCGGGCAGGGCGGCACGCTGGACGCTTCATCGCGTGACCCTGTGAGCCACAGTCCATCGCTGCCGGTGCGGCCCTACCGGCGCGTCGGTTCGCACCCGGCGCAGGCACTCGTCGACGCACTCGAACAGTGTGGGGGAAACAAATCGCGCGCGGCGCAACAGTTGGGCATGACCGCGCGCCAGTTCAGTTATCGGTGGCAAAAGCTCGGCTTGCCCAATGACTGACCGCCAAGCCGGCCGCGCACCGTAGAGTGAACATTGTCGACAATGTCAACATTGTCGGTTCGCCGATTGATTGACAAAACGCCGCGTGCCGACCCGGACGGCGCTTCCTTTTTTGGCCCAAGGCCCTGCTACGAAAGCGGTTTCGCCATTTGCAGTCAAACTGGCACGCCCGTTGCATTAAGTGATGCGCCGGCGCCGCGCCCACCTTCGACGCGACGCCCGCGCTTTCACATTCACGCACCAGGAGCGTCACTTGAGCACTGTCACCGATAATCCCACGACCATTTCCACCTACCTGCGGCCGATCGACCGCGATGGGCTGATGGCCTTCGCCGAAAAGGGACGCAATAACCCGGGGGCGCGCGGCAAGAACAACGTGCACACAGTCATGCAAGGTCAGTACCGCTCGTTGAGCCATGTCGGCAACCATACGCCCGTCGTCGTCGATGAGCCGCTGCATCTGTTCGGCGA
This sequence comes from Paraburkholderia sp., assembly GCA_049523075.1. Lineage (GTDB taxonomy): Bacteria > Pseudomonadota > Gammaproteobacteria > Burkholderiales > Burkholderiaceae > Paraburkholderia. The sequence goes on along the minus strand of JBEKNG010000447.1, from coordinate 668 downwards.
AGACACTGCGCCGGCGCCGGGCGAGATCGCGCTTTCCGGTCTCGGCGGCTGCCTCGCGGTCGGCATCACAGCCGTCGCGACGTGGAAGCAGATCAAGCTGTCGAAGCTCGAGGTGTTCCTCGAAGCGGATATCGGCAATCCGGCTGCATGGGGCGCAGGCGGCGCTGAGATGGAACCCGCGCAGATGGGTTTCCAGGCGATCCGCGTGAAGATCGTGATCGAAGGCGATGCAACGCGCGAGGAGCTTGATGAGATCGTCCGTCGTGCTAACTACTTCTCGCCGGTTGCAAACTCGATGCGCAATCCGATTCCCATGACTGTCGCGCTCGCCGACTGAAGCGCCGCTTCGCTCGTCCGTGCCGCGCGTAGCGGCTGCCTGGGTACCCGAAGGAAGATCAACATGGAACACGCATTGGTAGCAGAAGAGTCCAGCGTCGACACCTGGCGTGACGAAGCGGTGCTGGCGTGCGTGGCCGCGATCGCTCGCGGCCCGCTCGCGGCAGCCGCGCCACGGATCGACGGGGAAGGGGTGTACCCGCTTGACATCATGGGAGAGCTAGGTGCGGCCGGCGCGCTCGGCGTTCACCTCGACCGGTACGGCGCACGCTTCGGACTGTCGCTCGCCGCGATGCAGGAAGCGAGCCGCGCGTGTGGCTCGACTGGCTTCC
>JBEKNG010000446.1:0-5365 GCA_049523075.1 Paraburkholderia sp. | reverse complement strand
CGGAAGTCGATGCATGTCTCGAGACGGAAGGTGCGCGGCCGGTGCAATGGCTGCTCGATCGTTTCCATGTCGACGCACGCTGGTGTCTCGTGCATGCGACCCACGTCGATGCGAATGAAACCAGCGTGCTCGCCAAAAGCGGCGCAGTGGCGGGGCTGTGCCTGACGACTGAAGCCAATCTTGGCGATGGCATTTTCCCGGCGCACACCTATCTCGACGAGAAGGGCCGCTTCGGCATCGGCTCGGATAGCCATATCGGGGTCGACTGGCGTGCCGAGCTACGGCTGCTGGAATATGGCCAGCGCCTGTCGCGCCGCCAGCGCAATGTGCTGGCTTCGGCGCAGGCGCCGTTTGTCGCCGACCGCCTGTTCGCCGCCGCGCTCGATGGCGGTGCGCAGGCCACCGGCCGTGCCGTGAGTGGTTTGACGGCAGGGCAGCGCGCCGACTGGCTGGTGCTCGACGCCGGGCATGCGAGCATCGCTGAACACGCATCGGATGCGTGGCTTTCCGGGGTTGTATTCTGCGAACATGGTGAGACGCCGATTCGTGACGTCTACACCGGGGGCGTAAAGGTGGTTGACAATCGCAGACATCGCGACGAAGAACGGGCTTACGCGCAGTACCGTGCGGCCCTCGCCGAATTGCTCAAGTAAGCGCCTCGAACCAATGCCTCAAACAACGGGCTCGGGTAAGCTGCTGATGTGACGCCCCGATTTCATTGATCCCGGACTGACATGACTGCTTCGAACACTCCACCGGTTTTCTCGCTGCACGAGGGAAGCCTGCCGCTGCTGATTTCGATTCCCCACATGGGCACGCGCATTCCCGACGATATTGCCGCGACGATGACGCCTCTTGCCCGTCGCACCGAAGATTGCGACTGGCACCTCGACCGTCTGTATGGATTTGCACGCGGCCTTGGCGCCTCGATCCTGATGCCGACTTATGCTCGCTATGTGATCGACCTGAACCGGCCGCCCGACGGCGCGAATCTCTATCCGGGCCAGGACACGACAGGCCTTTTGCCGGTCGATACGTTCGACAAGGAGCCGCTCTATCTCGACGGCCACTTGCCGGACGAAGCGGAAATCGCGCGCCGTCGCGACGCGTACTGGAAGCCGTATCACGAGGCGCTCGCCGCTCACCTCGCGGCGCTGAAGGCAAAGCACGGCAAGGCGCTGCTGTGGGAAGCGCACTCGATCCGCTCACACGTACCGCGCTTTTTCGAAGGACGGCTGCCGGATTTCAACTTCGGCACGTCGAACGGCGCGACTGCCGTGACAGGGCTGGCTGAGGTGCTGGCTGCGGAGGTCGAGCGTCACGGTGGCTACTCGGCAATCGCCAATGGGCGCTTCAAAGGGGGCTACATCACGCGTCATTACGGTCAACCGGCTGAGGGCGTGCACGCGGTGCAGCTCGAACTGACGCAGATTACGTATATGGAAGAGCAGATGCCCTATGGGTATGACGAAAAGCTTGCCGCACAGGTCGAGCCGCTTCTGACGACGCTGGTGCAAACCGCGTTGGAGCGGGTAGCCGCGGCGTAACGCCGCGCTCGGTCATGCACACGCGCCCGGCTCCAACTGCGTGCCGGCGCGTGTCTCCCTGCAGTAACGCTTTCTTCCGACCTGAGAAGCCTTGCACGCAGCAGGGCAGGCTGCGCTAGCAGCCGGTGTCAGGTCTCATGACATCGTCTCAATGGCAGTGTTTTTCCCAGTGTCCATGAACATGGACCCGATGACACACCGGATGGTGATGGTCGTCGGCATGCGCCGGCACCATAATGCAGAGGGTGGTGAGCGCCGCAGCGCAGGCAAGGATCGCTTTCTTCATCGTTTTTTCCCTTTGTTCGAATGGGTTGGCAGAGCCTCCGTATCAGCACGATCCGTGCCGCAAACGTCTGAACAATACCGTGCCCCCGATATCGACCAGGAACGCACTCACCCGCAGCCTGTCAACAGAAAGGGCATACGTTCCCTGTTCGCGTCGCCATAGTTACGTTACGTCACACTCTCCGGGACATACCGGTTGCGTGCGGCACGGCGAAGCGACTACCCTTGGACGAAAACGACGTGCGTGGGCCGCGAGCCTGCACAGACGTTTCACACTAATCGGGCAAGAAAAGATGGAAGACCCAGCAATGGAAGATTCCGACGAGCCCCTGCTGCCGATCTGGCGGGCGAATCTGGTGGTGCTGACCCAGGAGGTCGGCGCGGCAACGCGCCTCGCGCGGATGATGACGTTCTCCGCAAGCTATCTGAAGCTGATGCTGTCCGGTCAACGTGAATTCAGCGAGGAGTTCGCGCGCGGTGTCGAATCGGTCACCGGCTTGCCGGCCGGCTGGATGAACACGCCACATAACGAGCACGACATTCCGGCGAACGCCCGCGAGGCGATCGACAACGAAACGCCGCTCGCGCGCTTTCGCGGCACGGCGCATCCGGCGCGCAAGAGATCGGTGTTGCGCCCGCCGGAACCTATCTTCGGTCAACCGGCCCCCGCGCGCCGCATAGAGGAGGAGACTTTCGACGTCGAGGCGCATCGGCGTCAGGCGCACTTTCGCAAGGTTCGCGATCTGGCGGTGCAGGACGTGCGCCGCTTCGAGCGGCATCTGACGAGTCCGCCGGTCGAACTGGCCGTGTTGCGCGCCAAGGTAGAGGACGTGATCGCCGCCTCGGACCTGGAGGACACGGACCATGCCGATCTCACCGGGCGGCTCGAGCAGATCGAAAAGCACCGCCATCTGCTGATGCGGCATGTGGAGAAACTACAGGCGCTGCTGGCAAGGTTGGGCGAAGGGGAGTGAGCTCACTTGCGCCTGCTGTGCCGCTCGATAGCCAGCCGGCAGATCCGGTCGCAGAGTTCGCTGAATGCGATGCCACACGCCTCGGCAGACTGCGGCAGCAGGCTGGTCGCGGTCATGCCCGGCAGCGTGTTGACCTCCAGGCACCAGAGCACGCCTTTGCTATCCAGCCGGAAATCGGTGCGGCTATAGCCATCCAGCTTCAAGGTGCGATGCGCCCGTAGCGCCAGCGTACGGGCCTGCTCGACGATGTCTTCCGGCAAGTCGGCCGGAAAGATTTCACGCACTGCGCCGGGCTGGTACTTCGCCTTGTAATCGAACACCGCGTCCGGATCGATGACGATTTCTCCCACCGCCAACGCTTCATCGCCGAGCACACCGACCGTGATTTCGCGGCCGGCGATGAATTGCTCCAGCATGACTTCGCTGTCGTAGGAGCTGGCCAGCGTGATGGCGTCCGCCAGCTCGTCGGCCGAGCGCACCACGGAAAGACCGACGGTCGACCCCTGGCTATTCGGTTTGACAACGAGCGGGTAACCCAGTTGCTCGCCTGCGGCCTTGACCTCGACGGGCGCCATTAGCCAGCGCGCGGTGGGAATGCCTGCGCTCACGAAGAGTCGCTTGGCCATGTCCTTGTCCATTGCGAGCGCGCTGCCCAGATGGCCGCTGCCGGTGTAGGGCAGTTCCGCGAGATCGAGCATGGCCTGGATGGTGCCGTCTTCGCCGGTGCCGCCATGCAAGGCGACGAACACGACGTCCACACCGGTGAGCGTCGCGGCCTGTAGCGCGCTGGATTGTCCGGAGCGAATCATTGCAAGGGCCTCGGAGGCGGGCGGCACCTCATTGACGCGTGAACTGAGAAAGCGAACTTCTTCTGCGCCGCTCAGCAGTCCGCGCGACGAATCGATCGCCAGTACTTCGTGTCCCGCCGCGCGTAACGCAAGCACGACCTGCGCGCCGCTGGCAATCGAGACTTCGCGTTCCTCGCTGGTGCCGCCGAACAGCACGGCGATCTTGAGCGGACTGGTTTGCATATCAACGGACCTTCTGTTCGTGTGTTTCGTGCGGGGAGTGTCAGGACTTCTGCTTCGCGTCACGTGGGGTCACGGGGCGTGACGTGTTCTGGGGGCGCGCGTTCGGCGCCGCCACGCACTACGTGTACACGGGGCATCAGCTACGGCGAAATATTCTACTTGTTCACACACGCAGCTCAGTCAGGATCTGTTCGGCCAGGAAATCGCAGGGCGGCCGGTTCGAGCGGGCGCTGCGCGCCAGCACGATTTCCAGCTCGGGCAAGACCGGCAAGCCGTGCGGCCGTCCCAGTTGCAAGAGGTGGCCTGGCACGGCGCAGCGCGCGAGCGGAGCGACGGCGAGTCCGGCTTCGACCATGCTGAAGAGGCCCATCAGACTTGGGCTTTCGTACGACGTGCGATAGGTGATCTTCGCCCGCTCCAGCGCGTGAATGGCATTCGTACGCGCCACGCTGCCCGCACCGAACAGCGCTACCGGCAGCGGCCGCTCCTTCCAGATCTCGCGGCCGCTAGCGACGGCGCCGGCCCACACCATCGGTTCGAAGCGGATGAAGTCGCCACTCAAGCCCTTCATGCGGGTCACGCACGCGAGATCGATCTTGTTGTCCCTGACGAGCGGGGCGAGCGCATTGCTCGGCATGCCGATCACCTGAATCTCGACCTTCGGATAGCTCGCCGAAAACTTGCGCAGCACCGATGGCAGCAGCGACGACGCGTAGTCGTCCGGCACCCCGATCGCGACACGCCCTTTGACCTCGGGATGCACCATCGACGCCCAGGCTTCGTCGCGCAGGGCCAGCATGCGGCGCGCATAGGCGAGCAGGATCAGGCCGTCGGCAGTGGGCGTGACGCTGCGCGGTCCGCGCACGAAGATGGGCTTGCCGAGCGCGCCTTCCAGGGTGCGGATCTGCATACTGAGCGCGGATTGCGAACGGTGCACGAGTGCCGCGCCGCGCACGAAGCTGCCGGCATCGGCGATGGCTACCACCATCGACAGCACGTCAAGGTCCAAGGCTTTCATGGGTATCAGAAAAACTGATCGAAACATTCAATATAACGCGTTTGTCTGAATGATGGGCGGTCGGCATACTGGCTCCGTTGCTGGGCGGGCGAGGCTCGTCCGCCCCGTTCGACGCTTCTCGAACCCTGCACCGCCTATAAACCGGAGACCACCGCGATGCCGATGACTTACGACGACTTCAAGCAACTGGGCATGCGCCTCGATATGTCGCGTGGCAAGCCCGCGCCCGAGCAGCTCGACCTCTCGCGCGCACTGCTCGACGAGGCGGGGACGACCGGCTTTCTGTCGCGTGACGGCATCGACTGCCGCAACTATGGCCACGCCCTCGGCCTGCCCGAGGCGCGCGAGTTCGGTGCGGCGCTGCTCGACGTGCCGGCGGATCAGGTGGTGGCGGCCGGCAATTCGAGCCTCGAACTGATGCATGACATGCTGGCGTTTGCGATGTTGTTCGGCGTGCCGGGCGGCGAGGCGTGGCGCAAGCGCGAGGACGTCGCCGTTCTGTGCCCGGTG
>JBEKNG010000445.1:0-5365 GCA_049523075.1 Paraburkholderia sp. | reverse complement strand
GGCTCAGTGCGGCGCACGACAGACCTTCGCGAGTTCCGGTTTTGGTCGCAGCGCTAAATGAGTTCGGCGATGCGAACAATGATCAATGCCGCGGGGACGAGTACCGCCTGCGCACACAGTGTCCCGAGAACGCGTGCGCCCGCGAGAGTTGTAATGGCCCGCCGGAAGCTGTTTTCCGAAATCCGGCCTTCGATTACGTCGTCCGTCATCACTGAAACTTGCGGATCGATGACGACCGCCAATACCACGGTCGCAAAGCCATTGATAACTGATGACAGATTCGCGCACGTAACTCGCAAATCGGGCTTCAGGTATCCAGCATAAAGCGATGCGAAAACGCCGACTGTCCAGATCGCCATCGCGATAACGTTCAGTCCTATAACTTTCCAGGAGACGCCTGCGCCAGTTGCCAGTTGCGTGACGTTGTGTCGCGAAGGCAGCCGCGCTCCAAGCCGAATGTAGCTGACGCCTCCGCGACTGAAGATATGGAGTAGCAAGCGAGGGATCGAGCGATTCGCTTGAAAATGATCGACGGCACGACTGAAATAACGCTGGAACGTGGGAATTAGAAATGCACCGACAATACTTGCTACGGCGGCGGTCAGCAGGAAAAGCCGAAAGTCGCCGAGCAAACCGTGCTCCGTGTGATGAGCAATATCAAGCTCAACCCGCTTCGCTATGAATGGTCCTTGAAAGGAGTTTGCCGTCCGGGAAACCAAAGCGATGATCCCGAATAGGGAAAATGATACGGCGATACGGCGCGTGCGAACACCAGCAATCCGTACGGCGTACGCCAGTGTCGCGATCACATGTATTACGAATGTAAGCCCGCATATGACTAAAAGCTGAGTGTCCATGCTGTCGCCACGAGTTTGGCAAGAGCCTAAGTCTACCGGAGCGCACTGTCGGCCCGATTGTCGACCATGTTGGCTCACTGGTTGTGTGACCGAAACTGGCCGAACTCGGTCCGATGCAGTATGTCGTGTCATCGCTTCAACCACCATGTGACCGCCACGCCCAAGTGGACATCTACCATGGTTCCTCCAAAGGGGAACGCGGGCCGACGCAGTCTGAGCGCTCCCCTGCTGCGCAACGAGTTTCCGATAAGCACTCCATAATGCGCGTCCGCATCGATGAGGGACGAACAATGGCAGTAGAGGAAGGCGCGCGCGCCGAGTGCGCCATATGTGGCAACGGCTTCATGCATCCGGTGATCTTCGCCAGCAGGCGACAATTCGGCACTAGATCCACTCGGGCAACTAGGGCACAGTGCCTGAAATGAGGAAGCATTCTTACCTACAGCATGACCACGCGGCCCGGTGAACAGACCGGCAATCCACCGCGGCCGCAACGTCACATCTATGGCTAGCAGCAAATCTATGGTCAGCCTGACTTTTGCAAGCGAGGCGGTGTTGACGTAAATTGGGCGTGCGTAAATCTATCCGGTCGTGGTGGGAACAGGTTCCCGCCCCATGATGAGAGCCGCGCCGGGCAAACCTCAAAAAAGCCGCAGCATCGGAGCGCTATTTGCTTTACCAGGTTGCTTGCCCGGCCGTTGAGCCGTTTATGTCTTCACGTATCTCGCGTCGCAAAACCAGGAAGTGACTCGGTACAACAGATGCTAGAAGCGACGCGGCGTCAGGCTGCTGCTACAGTCTGTGCGCCTTGATAGTGCGTGTCTTTGGCGAGAATGGCCCAGGCGATCCTCGCCAGTTTATTGGCCAACGCACAGGCCACCACGTTGGAATGCCGTCGGGTCAGCAGGCCGCGGACCCAGGCGCCCAGGCGCCTGCAAACGCTCGAGCAGCGCGACCAGCCGCGGCGGCAGATCATGCGCGGCCAGCACGGCTGGCAGCCGGCGGATGACGGCCATCCCTCTGGGCAGGCTCACGCCGAACTCCAGTAGAAAGGCATGAATCTGGTTGACCGTGCCGGTTCGGTCGCGTACCAGGGCCTCGCGCACCCGGTGCAGAGCCGAGATTGTTTGCTGGGCCTCGTTGCGTGGAGTGACGAACCGCATGCTCGGACGGCACGCCGCCTCGCAGATCGCTTGCGCGTCGGCGAAATCGTTCTTGTTGCCTTGCAGGAAAGGTTTAACGTACTGCGGGGAGATCAGCCTGGCCTGGTGTCCCAGTGACTGGATGTGGCGCGCGACCCAGTGAGCGCCCGCACACGCTTCCATGACCACCGTACAGCCGGGCACATTGCCCAGCAGCGTGAACATCTGGCCACGCGTGAGCTTCTTGCGCAATACCATACGGCCAGATGACGACTGCGCATGCAGGTGGAAGCAATGCTTGCCAAGATCGATGCCGATCAACGAGATGGTGTCCATGACGATCTCCCAAAATGGAAACAGCCCGATCAGCGTAAGCCGATCGGGCTGTTTCGGTCAGGCTGACCATCTCATTAAAGCCCGCAGGCGTTCGCTTAGCGGGCTTCATTGTTGGTTGCGGGGACAGGATTTGAACCTGTGACCTTCGGGTTATGAGCCCGACGAGCTGCCAGACTGCTCCACCCCGCGGCGCGGAGTGTACTGGCACTACTGCCGTCCGTCAAACGAAACCTTTCGGCGGTAGCATCGCGGCCTTGCAATACCTGGTGACTCACAGGAATGTGCATCTTCAATGCTGGTGCGGCTCTGCTCCATGTTGTTCGCCACTTTTTCGCCACAGCGATGCGCTGAACAAATGGACACCATCGGCTCAGAGCGTCTGTGGCAAGCGACTGGATACAAAACAACGGGTGTCAGTGCCGGCGCGTCGGGTGCTACGGATATGTTGCGGTCTATGCCGACGGCTGGCGTCCGTCGGGCAACCATCGACCCGCTTGAGACACTCAGGCGAGAGCGGCGACCGTCCGTTGCCGGGCCGACACAAGGCGCTCGCCGATGACGCATCGATCTCCGTCCTACTGATCGATCCTAGATATGGTGCACCGCCCAACGAAAGATTTGCGTGTATAGCCGAGAGACTTTCCGTTTTCCTGTGACACACCGAATCTCTCGACTGCGGGGTCGCTCCCGACGGAGCAGCGCGCTCGCTTCCGATCATCAATCTCAGCGTATGGCTAGCCAGGATCTTCCGCATCGCCGAGGGTGTTATCTGCACGAGACCGATGCCGATCGAGACGAGCGCGGACAGGACGCAACCCGTCTCTTGCAATTGCAGGAAAACACAGTTTCTCATTGCGCCCTACTGGTGGTGAATCTTGAGCCGTTATCTACAAGTATTCTGCCGGTGCGCACTCGGTCAGGTGGGCTTGCCGTTTTCTCCGAATCATTACGCCAAATATGAGCGGTACGCGAGTATATGAAGCTATCCTTTGTCCAGAAGCTCTGGCTGCCGCTGATCCTGAGCCTGCTGTGTCTCGCTGGAATATCGATCTATAACGCTTACCAGACTCGAGAAATGCGTCTGGACGAGCGCAAGGCAGACCTGAAGCACGCGTCGGAGATCGCGCTGAGTGTCGTCAAGACTTTTGGCGATCAGGCGACCGCCGGAGCCATGCCTGTGGCGGAAGCCCAGAAGCGGGCCATGGACAGTGTCCGGAACATGCGGTACGGCGAAGACGGTTATTTCATGGTCTTCAATTCCCAGCCGACGATCCTGATGCACCCGACGCAACCGGCGCTGAATGGCAAGGATGTCGGCGACGTCAAGGACTCGAACGGTGTCTACTACTACAGGGATACGGTTGGCGCCATCAGGCGCGACGGCCATGGCTTTACCGCATATGCATTTCCGAAACCGGGTGCTACTGAAGCCTCTCCAAAAATCGCCTACAACGTGACCTATCAGCCGTGGGACTGGATTCTCCGGACGGGGATTTACGTCGACGACATCGATGCAGCATTCCGCTCGACGCTGTATCAGAGCCTCGGGATTCTGGCGGTACTGGCCGGCGCCCTGTCGGCGGTCGTGGTGCTGCTCAACCGGGGCATCCTCCGCTCACTGGGCGGTGAGCCGTCCTATGCGGCCGAAATTGCCAACCGGATTGCCGATAACGATCTGACTGCACGGGTGAAGACGGCACCGGACGACGGTTCGAGCCTGCTGTTTTCGATGAAGCGCATGCAGGAGCAGCTTACGCAGACGATCGGCACGATCAAGGTTTCGGCCGATTCGATTGCCACTGCGACCCACCAGATTGCGGCGGGCAACCAGGACCTGTCGCAGCGTACCGAAGAGCAGGCCGCCTCCCTTGAGGAAACTGCGTCCAGCATGGAGCAGTTGACCTCCACCGTCACCCAGAATGCCGACAATGCCAGTCAGGCCAACCAGCTCGCTGCGCAGGCTGCACTGGTGGCGGAACAGGGCGGCGCCGTGGTGTCACGCGTGGTCGAAACTATGGACGGCATCAACGCCAGCTCGGACAAGATTGCCAACATTGTCGGCATCATCGAGGGCATCGCCTTCCAGACCAATATCCTCGCGCTGAATGCGGCTGTCGAAGCGGCGCGGGCGGGTGAGCAGGGGCGGGGTTTCGCGGTAGTCGCCTCGGAAGTGCGTTCGTTGGCGCAGCGCTCCTCGGCGGCGTCCAAGGAAATCAAGGAGCTGATCCACGATTCCGTGGAGCGTGTGCAAGCAGGCGCGGGTCATGTGCGCGAAGCGGGTGCGAAGATGCGCGAGATCACGCACGAGATCAGGCGCGTGACCGACATCATGGGTGAAATCACCGCCGCCTCGCAGGAGCAGAGCAAGGGCATCGGCCAGGTCAACCAGGCCGTCACGCAGATGGACGAAGTCACGCAGCAGAACGCGGCGCTGGTCGAACAGGCGGCGGCTGCTGCCAGTTCGCTCGAGTCGCAGGCGAACGATCTGAAAGCGTCCGTTTCGATGTTCAGGCTGAACGCCTCACGCGACGCCGAGGTCAGCCGCCCTTTCGCACAAACGCACACGACGACGACGACGACTCCGGCGCGCGGCAGGGCCCCGGCCACGTCAGCCCGGAAGCGGCCCGCACCGCAGCCCGTTCGAGTAGCGCAAACCGCCGAGGCTGGAGAATGGGACAGCTTTTAGGGGCTATCCATATGACGGACGATTGGTCGGCAGAGCAAATCGCGTTTGTTCGCCGAAAGCGTCTCGACCGCGTAAGCGGTTTCGCGGAGGCTATCGCCACGCGTGATAACACCACAACAGTGAGCGCAACTGCTCAGATTTCCTGGAATTCCGAGTCGGCGATCAACGACGCAGAACAGGAGGAATCGCCCCTGATCGAACTTCAGACGACTATTGCGGCGATGGCGAAAGTCAGTCACGAAACCGTCTCCCGAGTACTGAGATGCCTTACACACCGCGGCGCAATTGCAAGGGAAGGCCGATTGATTCGCATTTGCGATCGCATTGCGTTACATACTCTGGCC
>JBEKNG010000444.1:0-5369 GCA_049523075.1 Paraburkholderia sp. | reverse complement strand
GGCCAACGATGCCAAGACTCAGTGCGGCGAGGCACGGGGGAATGATGGCGGACGCTGCGCCGAGGGTAATTTGAGCTGCAAGGACTGTCGGAAGTTTCGGGAAAAACGCAATCAGAAGACATCCCGTCCCCACCAGCAGGCCGGAGATCGCGATGAGCAGGCGCTTCACGCGAACTGCGTCGACGAGCAACCCGGCCGGAATCTGGCAGATTGCGGCCGCGATACCGCTCGCGGCCATGACAAGGCCGATGTTGCCCGAGCCCCAATGTTGGCTACCTTTGAGATATACCGACAGGAATGGGCCAAGACCATCCCGCACGTCGGCCATCAGGAAGTTGAGCCCGTCCAGACCACGCAAGCTGCGTGACGATGGTGACTTCGGTGCCTCGTCATTGCCTCGCGTCTGCTCTGAGGACGGGTTCACCATTTCCTCCCATCTGAGTTCGAGGACATGATGCTCTCCTTTTACGACACGGAGACATTCGCAAGCGCTATGCCATGTGACTGAGGCCCAGAGAACAGGGCTTTGCGGGCAATTCAGGCGCACAACGGTCAAGCCGCCCGACACTTCGCGTCGGATTCCTTGACATTTTAGATGCGCGACACCGGTGCAATTCTGCCCGCCATGAATCCAGACCGGCGCATGGCGGAGAACGTCCGCCATGCTATCGAGGACCTTGGCGACAAGGTGGTCGACCCGCATGTATGGACGGTGGGGGCAAGCCACATCAGCGCGGTCGTATCCGCAGCGACCAATGAGTTAAACGCGAGATCCAGCGTTTCCACTGACTCTCGCGTGATCGTCTGCAGGAGTCCCCATGACCCCCGCGCGAAAAGGCGCATCGTCTTATGCCGGTCCGTATGGCGCAAACAGCCCCGGCCTTGACGTCAAGCCTCGCTGGCGAATCGGTCGCCGCGATTAGAGCTTTACTCAAACATGTCGGGATGCTGTGCGACCAGCTGATCGTAGATCGTTTGGAAATGGAGCCAGCCGATGAACGGGCTGCCCACGTGCTCGCGGCTGTACCGTGCGCGTTCCGGGGTGACCAGCGTTGGCGTGATGCCTGACGCTTCGACCAACAGCGCCTGCTGGCAAACGCGTTCGAGAGCAATAAACCAGAACGCTGCTTCGTCGATGCTATGGCGGCTCGCCGTCAGCAATCCGTGGTTCTTGTGGATCGCCGCACGCACACCCTTGAACCACCCCGCTACGGAACATCCCGCATCTTCCTCGACGGCAACCTGTCCAGCTTCGTCGTCGATCACCACGTGGTCCTCGAAAAAGACAGCCGCGTCCTGCGAGATCGGATCGAGCTTACGGCCCGTCGAGGCCCATGCGGTGCCATAGACCGTGTGCGCGTGGCACATCGCTACGATGTCCGGATGCGCCTCATGCACCGCGGCATGCAGCACGAAACCCGCTTGATTGATCGCATGACTTCCTTCGACTACTTTGCCTTTGTGGTCCGCCAGAATAAGATTCGACAACTTGACCTCTGAGAAATGGACGCACATCGGATTCGTCCAGTACAGCTCCGGGTGCTCAGGATCGCGCACCGTGAGGTGGCCGGCAAAGCCGTAATCGAAACCGTGCTGAGCGAATGCCCGGCAAGCCGCTACAAGATGCTTCTGGCGATACAGCCGTTCCTCGGCGAACGATGCGAACTCAGGAATCTCCGGGAACTTCAGGCCTTCCTGTTTCGGCTGGTAAAGGGAAATGCGCTTTTTGGCAGCAGGCTTTGCGTTGGTCTGTTCGATGGTTTCCGACATGATGTCTCCTTTGCGGTCGGGTCAAAATTAACGATTGACGAGGCGTTTTGGTACGGTGAGGGCGAGTACTGCGCCGACCGCCAGACAGCCGGCGAGCGTGTACACGCCCAGGTCAGTGGAATGGGTCTTGTCGATGATCCAGCCGATTGCATAGGGGCTCACAAACCCGGCAAGATTACCGACGGAGTTGACGACAGCGATGCCGGTGGCGGCCGCAGCGCCGCTCAACACAGCCGTCGGCAGGTTCCAGAACTGGGAGAGCGTCACCATCACCCCGATTGTTGCGACTGTGAGGGCAGCGACTGACAGAGCCACGCTCGACGTACCAATCGAGATGCTGATGAGCCAGCCAACGGAGCCGAGCAGCCCAGGTACGGTAAGGTGCCAACGGCGCTCGCGGTTCTTATCTGAACTGCGCCCGACGACTACCATCGCAATCGCGGCCGCCGCATAGGGCAGGGTGGTGAGTGCACCAATAAGTAGGGGATCGGCGACGCCTGAGCCTTTGATCAGCGTCGGAAGCCAGAAACCGACGCCATAGAGACCCATGATGAAGAAAAAATAGATTCCACTGAGTAACCAGACGATAGGTTTCGTGAAGCCATCGCCCAGTGAATGCGCCTGGGTTTGATCCCTGTCCGCTACGATGTTCGCGGCAAGCATTGCCTTCTCGTCCGCCGAGAGCCAGCGGGCACGTGTGATTCCGTCGTCCAGGAAGGCGATCACTGCGACACCCATGACGAGGGACGGCAGCGCCTCCAACAGAAACAGCCATTGCCAGCCCGCCAGCCCATGGGCGCCAGAAAATGCGTGCAAGATCCAGCCAGACAGCGGGCCACCCACGACGCCAGCCATCGGAATGCCGGTCATGAAGAGGGCTATGATCTTGCCCCGCCGCGCAGCGGGGAACCAGTACGTCAGGTAGAGAATGACGCCGGGGAAAAGCCCTGCTTCCGCCAGACCAAGTGAAAACCTCAATACATAGAACATCGTCGGCGTTTTCACGAACATCATCGCCGCGGATACCAGCGCCCAGGTAATCATGACGCGAGCTATCCATAGGCGCGCGCCGACCTTATGAAGAATGATGTTGCTAGGAACTTCGAAGAGGAAATAGCCAATGAAGAAAATACCCGCCCCAAGTCCGTACACGGTTTCGCTGAACTTGAGATCCGACAACATCTGAAGCTTTGCGAACCCAACGTTGACACGGTCGAGGTACGCCGCAACGTAGCAAAGAAACAGGAATGGTATTAGGCGCCATGCGACCTTCGCATAGACACTTGATTCGTCCAGAGCAACTGACTCTAACGAATGCCGGGGCAGTGGTGCAGATGCTTGAGACATTGTCTCCTCCTGGGTTGCGGCCAGCTGCTGGGCCGCTGTGGGGGCCGTCATCTTTGTGTGTCGGCTCGTTAAAGGCGATGATGGCGTTTAAGGCAGGAGTTGACAAACGATGAGTTTTCACGGAAAGATGAATCTATTTCATCTGAAGACTCATGCGAAAGCTGCCCTCCCTCCAGTCTTTGCGGGCGTTCGAAGCCGCTGCGCGGTTGCAGAGTTTTCTGCTTGCCTCGGAGGAGTTGCACCTGACGCCCTCGGCGATAAGCCATCAGGTGCGGGGGCTGGAAGCCTATTTAGATCAAAACCTGTTCACCCGCAGCAACCGGCGGGTCGAACTAACGGATTCAGGGGCACGGCTCTTGGGGACGCTTTCCACGGTGTTTGACATGGTCGAAGAGGCCTGTCTCGATCTTTCGCCGAATGCTGTCGTCGAGTCGCTTTCCGTTCACTGCACACCCAGCTTCGCATCCAAGTGGCTCGGCCCTCGGCTTGCCGGCTTTATGCGTGAGTTTCCGGACTTGACCATCCGGATGTCATCCAGCGCTGAGCCGGTCAATATGCTGCAGGAGGAAGAGTTGGATGTTGCGATCGCTTATGGGTCAGTCCGCCGTCAGGCCGGCGTCGTCGTAGAGGCACTTGGCGCGGAGAGGACCGCGCCGCTCGCGTCACCGACGCTCGTGGGAAAACGGTTCAAACGCGAGGACATCGCGAAGCTGACACTTATCGAATCCAAGCTCAACCCGGTTCGATGGCGCGACTGGTTCAAGGAAAATGACCTGAAGATGCCGGACCGGCCGCAACCGTCGTTCGATCGTGCCGCATTGGTGCTTGCCGCAGCAGTTGATGGTCTCGGCGTGGCGCTTGAAAGCGTTCGGTTCGCTGAGCGCGAGCTGGCGAACGGCGAACTCGTCATCGTCGGCGAAGGAATGTACAAACAGATTGAACGCGAAACCCACTTTTTCTGCTATCGCGCTGCCGACCGGTCGTCCCGGAAGATACAGCAGTTTCATGATTGGCTCTTGCGCGAATCGCGGAGTTTAGCGGGCGACAATTAACGGCGGGGTATGGCGGTGACACCCACCGCCGGCCGCACAAAACATCGCCGTTGAGCGTCGCACTTGTGCGAAGCAGGCCTACGCGGTCACCGACGCGAGTTGAACAGCCGTAGAAGCTCCTCGCGTAGCTCGGAGATGTCCAGCACATGCTGTGCGCGCGTCACGGCCACGTAAAGCAGGCGCATCTCGTCCTCGTCCAGCGTCAGGCGTCCGTCAACAGTCTTGAAGCGAAAATCGTTGGCTACCTTCACCCGCTTCCATTGCAGCCCCTTGGCGCGGTGCACGGTCGAAATCACGTAGTCGGCCTCTGCCTCGGGCGTTACCCGTCGCGCCAGTGCCCGCAGGTAGGCGGTGCCACACTCGTCGACGATTCGCACGATCGGCAGTAAGTCGCGCCCGACCGCGCTCTGGGCAAACGACTGAGCGTCCTTCCAGGTTTCGAACAACGAAAATGCCGTTGGCCGGAAAGCTCGCTTGCCGGCCAGCAACTGATCAGCGCCGTCTGCAAACGCCACGATCTCCGTGGGGCTCATACGGATCGCCAGCTTGTGACCCGCTTCGACGCCTGAGGCCAATTGCCAGATCGCCGTCACATTCTTGCGGCACAAAATGGCATCGACAGGTGGTGAGATATTCGGATCCTCCACCATGATCGAACCGATGGAATCCTGGCCGCGAACGGGCGTGCGCTCGCCAAGCAGTGCGAGAACACGACTGGCGAGCGCCGTGAACGTAGGTCCGAAGCGGAAGGATTCGGTTAGCGCACGCTCGGGCGCGTCGATCTGCGCCATCGCATTGACCGCACCGCGCCATTCATAGATTTGCTGGTAGGGGTCGCCGACGTAGATGATCTGCGCGTGATGCTGGAGGCCAAGCACCGAGAGCATGACGCCATCGCTGTCCTGCGCCTCGTCGAACAGGATAAAGTCTGCATCGATACGCGGTTCTGTCTGCGCCCAGACTTTTAGATAGACATCCGGCGTAATGGCGCTACGCCCGCGTGGGTCAGTGCTTTCATTCCACAGGCGCACAACGTAGGGAAGCAAGGATTCGCGCAGCCAGTCGGCCGCCTTGTCATGTACCTTTTCGTCGACCGGGATATGGGAAGCCTCCGGCCGCTGCTGCGCCGAGCGGCAGAACCTGCCCAGGCCGTCGGCAACCATCCGGCCGAGTTCAAACGGCGTGACTTCGACGGTTTTG
>JBEKNG010000443.1:0-5379 GCA_049523075.1 Paraburkholderia sp. | reverse complement strand
GGCTGCGGGCGTCACACGCGGCGCGATCTACTGGCATTTCGCCAACAAGGGCGATCTCTTTAATGAGATGTTCGACCGCGTGCTGCTGCCGCTAGACGAACTCAAAGCCGCCTCGGTCAACCCCGAAGAGGCCGACCCGCTCGGACGGCTGATCGACGTCTGCACCGTGTGCCTGCGCGACACCGCGGCGGACCCGCGGCGCCGCCGCGTGTTCGACATCCTGTTTCTGAAGTGTGAATTCATTGAAGAGATGGGCCCGGTGATGGCCCGCTATCAGAGCAACATGCGCGAGGGGCTCGGCAAAATCGAAGTCGGCTTGCGCAACGCGATCTCCAAAGGACAGATGCCCGCCGATCTGAACACGAGGCTGGCGGCCACCATGGTGCACGCGTTCGTCGGCGGTTCGCTGCGTGACATGCTGCTCCTGCCCGAGTCCACCGATTTCGAGCTGCACGCGCAGGAGATGGTCGAAGCGATGTTCGACGCGTTCAGACTCAGTCCCGTACTGCGTAAAGGTGGGGACGCAGCATAGCCAGCGCGGCGCGCAACGCGTGATGGGAGGTCGAGGCGTCGCAGTTGTACGTCAGAGTCGCGCTCTCAGCTCTGGCTGAACCAGTGTGCCGCATACATCAGCACCGCCACCAGAAGAATCATGACAGCCCAAGCCCACTGCGGCATGACGTGCGGCGTCGGCTCGCGATGCGACACGCCATGCGAGGCGCGCGCCCCGAATAGCGTGCTTGTCGCGCGCCCGCTCAAGCTACCGGCGTGATCGTGCGGTCGCACGCGCCGCGCCATCGCGCCCAGGTTGATCGGCCGCAGAAACACATGCTGGCGCCGGCTATGCGTGCCACGTGCGCGGTTCGGTCCCTGTCCATGCTTGGCCTGCACGACCGCGCAGAATTCGGTGAAGAAATCGTCGGCCAGCTCGTGCAGCGCATTCTCCAACTGACGCGCCGGCAATTCCGCGAGCGGTCCGGCCAAGGTGGCCCACACCGAATAGTCGATCCGCGTGCTGGGCGGCTTGTTCGGGGCAGTCTCCTCCGGGCGCAGCGTCACGTCGATCTGTCCGCGTAGCGAGCCCACGCCTTCGGCGCGCGCCTTGAAGTTAAGCGCGCGATGCGGCGCGTCAGGCTCTACGGCGTTTTTGCTGGCGACATGGGCGCGCACTTCGTAGCGGGCGCGCAACGGACCAAGCGGCACCGTCAGCGTCAGGGCATACTCGCCGCCCGCCAGACGGGTAAACGATTCGCAATTGTCGAGGCTGGCGCGCAGCAACGCGAGATCCTGCAGCGCGTCCCAGACATCAGACGGTGCAAGTGCAATCCGTAACGCGTCGTTCAATTCCATGGCTGCCTCCCCGATGAACGCGCGCCCGCGAGATCAGGACGTCTGATCGATGCGGTCGACGCGCGATGCATAAAACGCCAGATACCCCTTGATCTGCTGGACCCCGTCAAGCGGGCTCTCGTAACACCAGACGGCGTTCTCGACCAGGCCGTCTTCGGTGCGCAGATGGAAATACGACGCCTCCCCCTTGAACGGGCAATGCGACGTATGGTTGGAGGGTTCGAGCCGCGCCATATTGACATCGCTGCGCGGAAAATAAAACACCTCCGGAAGGCCGGTCTCCGCAAGCGTAAGCGCGGCTAGCGTGTCGGCCATCGTGACGCCCTGATGGATCACCCGCATCCGGTGCTGGTTGACGGCAATATCAATGCGATGAGCGCCGGGTGATGCATCCGACGCGGCTGAGCCGTGGGAGGCATTACCTCCACAGGGAGTTCCTTCGGGCGTCGAGGCATCGCTCATGTCACGGCTCCGTTTGCGAAAAACCAGCGGTCCAGGCAGCGGTAAGTGCGCCGGTCACGCGGCGGCTCAAAACGACGCGACCGCAGACGGCGAAAACTCCAGTGGCCTGCGGCGGCTTTCAGAACGAAAAAAAGCCACGGGAGACCCCGTGGCTTCATTATCGGCCAATCTTAGGCCGATTGCGCGACCATCGCGCAGACGGCGGTTACTGCGTGTTCCAATAGAACGCCGACTTCGCGCCGCCCGTGGCTGGAATGGTTACGGCCTTCTGCTGATCGTCGCTCTTGTAACGTGCGTGCACCGTGTAGCGGCCGGGACGCAGCTTCACCAGCATGTACGGCCCGCGGGATGTCGTCTGCAGCACGTCCGCGCCGTGCGCGTCGACGATCTGCACATGCACGTCCGCAAGGAAGTCGGAACCGGGGCCGGTAAAGCGCAACGCCAGCGGCCAGTGGTGTTCTGCACCCTGCAAGGCCTTCGACTCGTCGCTGCCGACGCCGCCCGACACGAAAGCCACGTCACCCTGATGCTGGATTTGCGGCATGCCGCCGCCGTTGTCGTTGCCGGCGCTGGTGTCGTCGGAGGTACTACCGCCCGTGGTGTCGCTCGGCTGCTGCGCCCACGCGCCGCCTGCGAGGCCTAGCGTCAGCGCCGCGGTTACCGCAGCCGCAACGAGCCGTCGCTGATTGCCTTGAATTTTCATTGCATCGCTCCTTATTAGAGTCCTGGTAGGTCTGCCCGACTGATAGACGCAACAGTCGTGCCCGCTTACCCGCTTGCGCCTCCCGCAATGCCGGGGTGCGCCCGACGCCTCGGTAAGCGTCGACCGGACCCTGGAATATGTAAAAAATGGGGCGCGATGCGTATGCAAGAAGCCGGTCCATCGGCAGTTTGTGCAAATGGACCGGCAAGTTTTACGTCAGCCCAGATCGACCGGCACAAAAATCTGTGCGTTGTCGCGCTGGATCAGCAGAGCGATGCTGTTGCCCGCCTGCGAGATCATCTGTTTCAACTGGTCGACGCTCGTCACCGGACGGCCGTTGACCGCCAGAATCACGTCGCCCGGCTGAATGCCGGCGTTCTCAGCCGCACCGCCCGACTGTTGCACCAGCAGACCGTGCGAAACGGAGGCGTTGTTCTTTTCCTCCGGCGTGAGCGGCCGCACGGCGACACCGAGACGCCCCTGCATCTGCGTGGGCGCATTGTCGTTCGACGCGACCTTGGTATCCGACATCGAGCCAATGGTCACCTTGATGTCCTTGCTCGCCTTGTCGCGCCACACGGTCAAGGTCGCCGAGCTGCCGGGCGCGAGGCTCGCCACCTGCGAAGGCAGGTCAGTCGAGTCCGCCACCGGCGAGCCGTTCACTGCCGTGATCACGTCGCCGGGCTGCAGGCCCGCCTTGGCGGCCGGACCACCCGGATCCACCGAGCTCACCAGCGCGCCGTTTGGCTTCGACAGGCCGAACGAATTGGCCAGCGTCTGGTTCATGCCCTGCACGGCGACGCCCAGGCGCCCACGGCTCACGTGGCCGGTCTTGACGAGGTCGTCCTTGACCTTGATCGCTTCGTTGATCGGAATCGCGAACGACAGGCCCTGGAAACCGCCCGTCTGCGAGTAGATCATCGAGTTGATGCCGATCACTTCGCCCTGCAGGTTGAACAGCGGGCCACCCGAGTTGCCGGGGTTGACCGGCACGTCGGTCTGGATGAACGGCGTGTAGTTTTCGTTAGGCAGCGAGCGCGACTTCGCGCTGATGATGCCCGACGTGACCGTGTTGTCGAAGCCATAGGGCGAGCCGATCGCCACGACCCACTGGCCGACCTTGCTCTGGTTCGGATCGCCGATCTTGACGATCGGCAGGTTGCTCGCGTCGATCTTCAGCACGGCGACGTCCGACTGCTTGTCCGCGCCGACCACCTTCGCCCGGAATTCGCGCTTGTCGGTCAGCTTGACCGTGACGACATTGGCGCCGTCGACAACGTGCGCATTGGTCAGGATGTAGCCGTCGCTGCTGACGATAAAGCCCGAACCGAGGCTTGCGCTTGGCTGGTCGCCTTGATCGCCGCCGTCGTCGCCGCCACCGCCCTGCATGCCGGGCATGCCGCCGAAGAAGTGCTTGTAGAACTGGTAGAACGGATCGCTCGGGTCGATCGGCAGTTGCTGCGCATTGCCGCCGTTGTCGCCACCGCTGCGCATCGCGGTCTGCTTCACCACGTGCTTGGCGCTAATATTTACGACGGCCGGACCATACGTTTCAACCAGACCGGAGAAATCGGGGATGCCGGTTTTTGCAGCGGCCTCGGCAGGCATCATCGCGGCTTGCGCCGGCGAGATCACCTGGGGCGCGGGGACATCGCGATGGCCCGCCACATAGCCGGCGGACAACGCGACGGCGACGGCAACGGCAACGGCGCTGCGGGACAGGGTTTTCGCATTCATCGTGTACTCCTGACAGAGAGGAAGACTTTGGGGATGGGTTGAAGCGTACGTGGTATCGCTTAAGGGAGTCTTAAACAGTGGAACTCCCGCAAGTCCGTTCCCCTTCCCCTACGTCGCGCGCCTTGCCGACACTCGTACGCACTCGGAGACGCTCAGTCGTGCACACAAGAAAACGCTGGGCCGCCGGAAGTTTTGCCCGGCGCGCAGCGACAGATTTTGAGGTCGCTCAGAAACGCACGCTGACCTCGAGGCCGCCCGCGGGCGAGTCGCCCAGCATGACGCTCGCGCCATGCTGAATGGCGATCCGGCGCACGATGGCAAGCCCCAGCCCGCTGCCCGAGACGTCGGTGCGCGCGCGGTCGGCGCTCTCCCCAGACCGGTAGAAACGGTCGAATACCCGCTCTCGCTCGGCGGGCGGAATACCCAGACCGTTGTCGGCGATGCGCACCACCGGATGGCCTGCTTCGACCACCAGGCTCACGTCCACCCGGCCACCGCGCGGCGTGTATTTGGTTGCGTTGTCAACCAGATTGTTGAGCATCACACGCAGCGCGTCGGGGTCGCCGATGACGGTGGCGGCTTCGTTCGCCTCGACGCCCAGATCAACCCCACGCTGCTGTGCGAGCGGCATGTAAGCCAGCACGCAGTCTTCGAGCAGCGCGTGCAGATCGATTGCCTTGGCTTGCGTGTGGCCGTCCGGTTCCGAGCGCGCCAGCGCCAGCAACTGTTCGGCAAGCCGCGTGGCGCGCGTGACGCCGGCCTGCAGATCGGTCAGCGCTTCGCGGCGTGCCGCGTCGTCGGTTGCGCGCGCCACCAGTTGCGTCTGGATCTGCACTGCGGCGAGCGGCGTGCGCAGTTCGTGCGCAGCATCGGCGACGAAGGCCTTCTGCGTATCGAGGGCCGCGGCGAGCCGCTGCAGCAGGCCGTTGAGCGCCCGCACCAGCGGCTGCACTTCGAGCGGCAAACGGCTGTCGGGCAGTGGATCGAGTGCTTCCGGATGACGTGTTTCAAGCGCGCCGGTCACGCGCCGCAGCGGCCTCAGTCCACGTCCGACCACCACCCAGACCGCCAGCCCGAGCAGCGGCAGCAAGACGATCAACGGCCACAGCGTGCGTAACGCGACATTG
>JBEKNG010000442.1:0-5381 GCA_049523075.1 Paraburkholderia sp. | reverse complement strand
TCATGCCTTGCTCGCGCGCTGGACCGGCGAGTCGGTCAACAGCCTGCTGCCGGCCGGCCAGATCGGCGGTCCGGTGGTGGTCGTGCGGCAACTCACGCATCACGGCATGCGCATGCGCGACGCGGCGGCCACGATCACGGTCAGCACCACGCTGCAGGCACTCGCGCAGATCGTGTTTGCCGTGCTCGGCCTGCTGCTGTTCGGCGCCTACGCGGCGCAAGGCGCACTGCACGACCTGCGCACCGCAACTCTTATTGCCACCGCTATACTTGCCGGGCTGATTGCGTTGTTCTTCTTCGCCCAGCGGCGCGGCCTGTTTGGGCGGCTTCTGCGGGTCGTCTCGAAGGTATTCGGCAAGCGCGACTGGTCGGAATTGACAATGCGCGCCGACGCCGTCGACGGCGCCGTGCAGGCCCTCTATCGGGAGCGCGGCCGGGTGCTGGCGAGCTTTGCGCTGAGTCTGGTCGGCTGGATCGTCGGCACTGCGGAAGTGTGGCTTGCGCTGCGCTTCCTTGGTCACCCAGTGAACTGGGTCGATGCGTTGCTGCTCGAGAGCCTGGGTCAGGCGATTCGCGGAGCCGCGTTCGCGATCCCCGGCTCGCTCGGCGTGCAGGAAGGCGGCTACCTGCTGCTCGCGCCGCTCGTCGGCCTGCCGCCGGATGCGGCGCTCGCGTTGTCGCTCGCCAAGCGCGCCCGCGAGCTCCTGCTTGGTTTGCCTGGCCTGTTGTACCTGCATTTCAGTGAAAGAAACTGGCAGCGTCGGCGCGCGACGCGTGTGCCGGCTGTCGACTAACCCTACTTTTTAAAGGGACCACGCATGCGTGCCATTATTCTCGCTGCGGGCCTTGGCCTGCGCCTCCAGCTTCCGCCGGGCGAACAGTTTCCGAAGTGCCTGCTGCAATTCGACGGCGTGAGCCTGCTCGAACGGCATCTACAGATGCTCGAAACCGCCGGCGTCACGGACGTCGTGTTGGCGCTCGGTTTCCAGCCGGCGCTGGTCGAGGCCGAGCTCAAGCGCATCAACTGGCCACACCCGGTCGAAATCGTGATCAATCCGCGTTTCGACCTCGGCAGCGTGCTGACTGTGCACACCGTAGCCGAGCCGCTGACGCGCGGCGGCGACGTCCTGCTGATGGACGCCGACGTGCTGTATGACGAGCGCATCCTGAGCGCGCTGGTGGCGGGCGAAACGGTCAACCGGCTGCTGATCGACCGCGATTTCGAAGCGGGCGACGAGCCCGTCAAGCTGTGCCTGAAAGACGGCGTACCGGTCGAACTGCGCAAGCAGCTCGCCGTGAATCTCGAATACGACACGATTGGCGAGTCGGTTGGCTTCTTCCGCTTCCGCGAGGAAACCGCGCAGCGCTTTGCGCAGATCGTGGCGGGGTACATCGACAGCGGCCGCTCGAACCTGCCGCACGAAGAAGCCGTGCGCGATCTGCTGCTGGAACGCAGCCAGGTGTTCGACACCGCCGACGTGACCGGCTCGCCGTGGATCGAAATCGACTTCCCGAACGATGTCGTGCGCGCCCGCGCCGAGATCCTGCCGCAATTGCAGCCGCTGGTGACTGCACCGCGCTGACCCCCTGCTTGTACTGTGACGCGCATGTGCCGGTTTGTTACGGCACATGCCGCCGATACCTGCGGCTGGCTACGCCGACGCCGCAGCGTCATCGCTTCAAATAGATCCCCGCTGTCCCACTCCCCGTAGGCGCAAAAGCTCACGGTCATGCTCAGCTTCACGGCTGACTCCGTCAATGCCAGGATGGAGGCGCGTTGAGCGAAAGATTGATTCGTAAAACTAAATAAATAGAACGATTGAATACGTTCATGTTTCGGCGTATACGGCAACGTATCGCGGAACGGCAACCCAGATACGCAAGGCGCATGAGACCAAGCCTTAACCGCCATCCCCTGTCCTCGTCGGACATTCCTCAAAACCTTGGCCATTCTTGACCAATTCGCGGCGTGCCCCGGGTAAATTTCTCCTAGCATACAGAGAGCATGCGTTCTGGAGCGGTCTGAAGTTGCCGCTCGTCATCCACCCCATTGGAGGTTTAAACATGAGTATTTTCGGCACGATTGTGAACAAGCTGTTCGGCAAGGCGAAGCCCGATCAGCCGCCGCCCGCGGTGGAGCCCACTCCGGATCCTGCCGTTGCGCAGGCTACGGCGCAGGCCGCCGCACCGGGCGCAGCGCCAGCGCCCGCGCCGCTGGCGGATGTCGATGTCGCTGTCGTGATGGACCAGTTTGTGAGCGAGAGCGGACAGACGCTAAATTGGCGCGTATCGATTGTCGATACGATGAAGGCCCTTGGCGTCGACAGCAGTCTCGATCATCGCAAGCAGCTCGCCACCGAGCTCAAGTACAGCGGGGATATGAACGACTCGGCCAGCATGAACATCTGGCTGCACAAGCAGGTCATGGCCGCATTGGCCGCAAACGGTGGCAAGTTGCCGCCGGACCTCGCCGGCTGAACTGACTGCTGTGATTCGGGCGCCTCGCTTAAGCTTGCTGTCCTTGAGCATTGCACGTTGAGCGTTGAGCGCCATACGGCCTGTCTGCGGCCAGGCCGTATTCTATGCTGCCGTTTTAAATCAATCTGACAACATCTGTTGCCGAGTCGATGCCATAATCGAGGCTTTATGCCGACGGCTTTGCCACCCGTCGTCCTGCCAATGCCTCTTGCCTTGGGTGCATTCATCGTTCCACTGATCGTCGCGTGCGCGATGTTCATGGAAAACGTGGACGGTACGGTCATCGTGACGTCGCTTCCCGTTCTGGCGCGCGACCTCGGTCATAGTCCCATCACCCTCAAGCTTGCCATCACAAGTTACGTGATCGGCCTCGGCGTTTTCATTCCCATCTGCGGTTGGGTGGCCGACCGCTTTGGCTCCCGCACAGTGTTTCGTACTGCAATCGGCATCTTTATGACTGGCTCGCTGATGTGCGCGGCCTCCACTTCGCTCGGCACGTTTGTGTTTGCGCGTTTCGTGCAGGGTCTGGGCGGTGCGCTGATGGTGCCGGTCGGACGCATCATCATTTTCCGCTCGCTGCCGAAGTCGCAATTCATTCGCGCGGTCAACTATCTTACGGTGCCTGCGCTGCTCGGTCCGGTGCTCGGGCCGCCGCTCGGCGGGTTCATCACCACGTATCTGCACTGGCGCCTGATCTTCTTCATCAACATCCCGATTGGCGTGCTCGGTATCTGGCTCGCGAACAAGCACATCGCCAACGTGCACGAGGAGCACCCTGGGCGTCTCGACTGGACCGGTTTCGTGTTGTCGGCGGGTGGGGCTTCGCTCTTTATGCTGGGTGTTTCGCTGATCGGCGGGGAGTTGGTGTCGAATACGCTGTCACTCGGCATGACGGTGCTCGGTGCCGCGCTGCTGCTCGTCTACTGGCTGTATGCGAGCCGGGTCGAATTGCCGGTGCTCGATCTGCGCCTGCTACGCATCCCGAGTTTCCACGCGAGCGTGCTGGGCGGCTCGCTGTTTCGCATTGGTCTCGGCGCCGTGCCCTTTCTGCTGCCGTTAGCGTTGCAGGAAGGTCTCGGCATGACGGCCTTCATCTCCGGCTCTATTACATGTGCGTCGGCCTTCGGCTCGATGTTCATGAAGACGGTTGCGTCGCGCGTGCTCGGGCGTTTTGGATTCCGCAAGGTGCTGATGGTCAATGCGTGCTTCGCGGGACTGGCGATCGCCGTCTACGGATTGTTTTTCCCCGGCATGCCGCATTGGGCGATATGGTGCGTCGTGTTGTTCGGCGGCTTCTTTCCGTCGTTGCAGTTCACTTCGTTGAATACGCTCGCCTATGCGGATATCCCAATGCGCGACATCGGACGCGCCACCAGCGTGGCGAGCGTGATCCAGCAGATTTCGCTTGGGCTTGGTGTGACGATAGGTGGGCTCGTCCTGCAGATCTCGCATCATCTGCAGGGCCATCCCGCCATTGTGTGGTCCGACTTCTGGCCCGCGTTTCTGGTGGTGGGGCTGTTCTCGTTGGGCTCGATTCCGGTGACCGCACGCTTGCCACAGGGCAGCGGCGATGAAATCGCCAGAGGCGGTAGAGGAAACGCATAAGAACAAGCCATGGGCACCGGACCGTGGAGAGGCAGCTTCGCCCGCTTCGCCGCAGCAAGTTAGGACTGCCGCTTATGGCTTCGCAAAAGACGGTTTCGCGTGCTATAAGCGAACGGGAGTCGTTTTCTTCACCGCCAGGAAATAGTCATGGAGGAGAGTCAATGTCATTGGGTAAAGTAAAGTTTTCCGCAGGCGCGCTTGCTGTGGCCGCAATCATTACCGTATCGAGTGCCTTTCTCGAAACGGCACCCGCGTATGCGAAAACTTCCGGGCAACCAACCGTCCTCAACGCCTCAGCCATTGCCGTTGCTGACAAGTTCAGCGCTGACGCCGCCGAACAGATCTTCAAGGAAGGCGGCAACGCTGTCGATGCCGCCGTGGCGATTGCCTTCACGCTTGCCGTGACGTATCCGGAAGCCGGCAATATTGGCGGCGGCGGATTCATGACGCTCTATGTGAACGGCAAGCCTTACTTTCTCGACTATCGGGAAAAGGCGCCGCTCTCCGCAACACGAAACATGTATCTTGACGACAAGGGCAACGTCATCAAGGACATGAGCCTCATCGGTTATCGCGCGGTGGGCGTGCCGGGCACGGTCGAAGGCATGTGGGAAGCGCAACGCCGTTTCGGCAAGCTGAAGTGGAAGCAGGTGCTGGCGCCGGCCATCAAGTACGCTAATGACGGTTTCGAAGTGAGCGAGCAGTTGCAGCAGCGCCGTGACGACTCGGCCAAAGACTTCGCGGGCAAGACCAACTTCGATACTTACTTCGGCAACCTCAAACAGGGGGTCAATTTCAAACAACCGGATCTCGCTGGCGTCTTGACGCGGATTGCCAACGAGGGCGCCAAGGACTTCTACGACGGCAAGACCGCCGACCTGATCGCCGCTTCGATGCGTGGCCATGGTCTGATCACGAAGCAGGACCTGCAGGAATATAAGGCCGTCTGGCGTCAGCCGGTGGAGGCAAACTGGAACGGCTACCATGTGATCACCGCACCGCCGCCGAGTTCGGGTGGGATCGGCCTCGTGCAGTTGCTGAAGATGAAAGAGGACATCGCGCCTGACTTCAAGGACGTACCGCTCAATTCGGCGCAGTACGTGCACCTGATCGCGGAAATCGAAAAACGTGTGTTTGCCGATCGCGCGCAATACCTGGGTGACCCTGACTTCTACAAGGTGCCGGTCGCACAATTGATCGACGATTCGTATCTCGCCAAGCGTGCCGCTGAGGTTAATCCGACCACGCCGTCGGATACGAAGAGTATTCAGCCGGGGCTTGGCACGTCGATGCCGGAGA
>JBEKNG010000441.1:0-5386 GCA_049523075.1 Paraburkholderia sp. | reverse complement strand
GCCGCGTCAGTAATAGCGCCAAGAAGCGCCATCACGATTGCTTAAAAATATTCTCGGGGGTTGGAATGAATAAAACGGAATTGATCGATCACATCGCACAAGAAGCCGACATTTCGAAAGCGGCGGCGGGACGTGCGCTAGATGCCGTGATCGGTGGCGTCAAAGGCACATTGAAGAAGGGTGGCTCGGTGACGCTGGTCGGCTTCGGTACGTTTGCAGTCGGCAAGCGCACGGCGCGCACCGGTCGCAATCCGCGCACGGGCGCAGCGATCAAGATCAAGGCAGCTAAGGTACCGAAATTTAGGCCTGGCAAAGCGTTAAAAGATGCGCTAAACTAGTCGACTTGCTGCTTCAGGGTAGCGCGGTTTAACGGGTTGAAAGACCTGAAAAGAGCGCGACACGAAGTAGCAGGCAGAATCGCGGAGCGGGTGCTTAGCTCAGTTGGTAGAGCGGCGCCCTTACAAGGCGTAGGTCGGGAGTTCGAGCCTCTCAGCACCCACCAGTTCCCGGTTCGGCACGCAGCACACACGTAGTATAAGGAGTGGTAGTTCAGTCGGTTAGAATACCGGCCTGTCACGCCGGGGGTCGCGGGTTCGAGTCCCGTCCACTCCGCCAGTATCCTTGAAAGGCGAACTCCGGTTCGCCTTTTTTATTGCCCGCTGTTGTAATATCGGGCGTTCCGTTTTTGGCATCCTTAACGCATGCTCGATTTCTTCCGCAATCACAAACGCCTGATGATGTTCATGCTCATCCTCGTCATCGTGCCGGGGCTGGGTTTTGTGGGTATTCAAGGCTTCCGCGGCTTCTTTGACGAAAGCGCAAACGTCGCTAGCGTCAACGGGCACAAGATCACCCGGGCCGAGTACGACGACGCGATGCGTCAGCAACTGGACCGTGCACGCCAGATGCTTGGCGGGCAGTTCGACGCAAAGATGTTCGATACGCCTGATCGCCGCAAGGAAATGCTCGATAGCCTGATCGAGCAGCGGGTGCTGGCCGATGAAACGCAGCGGCTGCATCTGACCGCCTCCGACGACGCAGTGCGGCGTACGCTGCTGAGCGATCCGGTCATCTCATCGCTCAAGAATCCTGACGGTTCCATCGACGTGAACCGTTACAAGGAACTGCTCGCCATGCAGGGCATGACGCCCGATCAATATGACGAGCGCGTGCGCTACACGCTGGCCACGCAGCAGTTGCCGGGCAGCATCGAGGGGAGCGCCTTCACTTCGAAGACACTCGCTCAGAATCTGAGCGCGCTCGCCGAGCAGCAGCGCGAAGTGCAGGGGCGCGCGTTCAACCCGCACGACTACGTAGCGAAGGTGCAGCCCACGGACGCGCAATTGCAGGCGTACTACGATGCACATCGCAACGATTTCGCCACGCCCGCTACGGCCACCATTCAGTATCTGGTGATGTCACCAGCGGCGTTGGCTGCAGGCCTGCAACCTACGGATGCTGATCTCAAGAAGTTTTACGACGACAACATCGCGCACTACCAGACTGCTGCGCAAATGCGTGCAAGCCTGATCCTGGTCTCCGTGGCGCCTAACGCCAGCGCGGACGACAAAGCCAAGGCAAAACAGAAAGCGGACGCGTTGCTCGCTGAAGCGAAGGCGCATCCGGACGACTTCGCGAAAATCGCCGAGCAGAATTCGCAGGATCCGGCTTCGGCCTCGAAGGGTGGCGATCTCGGTTACTTCGGCCGCGGCATGATGGCCGGTGGCCAGGCGTTTGACGACGCTGCGTTCAAGCTGAAGAAGGATGAAATCAGCGATATCATCCCGACGGATGTGGGCTTGCTGATCCTGAAGGCGACGGACGTAAAGCCGTCG
Organism: Paraburkholderia sp.; assembly: GCA_049523075.1. Taxonomy (GTDB): domain Bacteria; phylum Pseudomonadota; class Gammaproteobacteria; order Burkholderiales; family Burkholderiaceae; genus Paraburkholderia. Next base: position 3,551 of record JBEKNG010000441.1, on the reverse strand, counting down.
GTCACGCAGCCGTTCGACACGGTGAAGGACTCGATCACCAGGGATCTGAAGACGCAACTCGCGGGCAAGGCATTTAGCGACGGCTCGGATGGCTTCACATCGGTGGTCTATGAGCAGCCCAAGAGCCTGCAACCGGCAGCCAACAAATACAAGCTGCAGATCCAGACTGCCACGGTTACGCCGCAACCGAACGCAGCATTGCCACCGGACAGCCCGCTGAACAACGCGAAGTTCTTGAGTGCAGTGTTCGCGAACGACTCGGTCCAGGCTCATAACAACACGCAAGCCATCGATGCCGGCAACAACACGCTGATCGCCGCTCACGTCACTGACTACAAGCCGGCCGCCGTGCCTCCGCTCGACACGATCAAGGACGCGGTGCGTCAGAAGGTCATCGCTGTTCAAGCCGATGAGCTCGCACATAAAGATGGCATCGCCAAGCTCGCCGAGTTGCAGAAATCGAATGCAACCACTGGCTTCTCGGCACCGCTGAAGGTCTCGCGCAATGACGCACAAGGCTTGCCGCCCGCTGCACTGAGCGCAATCTACAAGGCCGACTCGCAGAAATTGCCGGCTTACGTGGGTGTGGATCTGGGTGATGCGGGCTACGCTGTGTATCGCGTGAATGCCGTGGTGCCGGGTGCGCCGATCGATCCGCAGCGTCTGGCCGCCGCCCAACAGCAGATCGCTCAGGCCGAGGCGCAGTCCGACGTTGGCGCGTATGTCGAAGCGCTGCGCGCTCGCTCGAAGATCAAGTTCTACGGCTCGCTGGATAGCGCGCAATCGGGCGGCGACTGATCGAGGGAGGGTGGGCCGCCGCGTGAGCGGCGCGCATCGCGAGCACAAAAAAATCCCGCAACTGCGGGATTTTTTCTTTTCCGGCGAGCTATTCGCCGGAGTGATTGTGAAGACAGCCTTAGAGGCAGCCGCTGATCGCGCCAGTGGCGTCGCTACCGCCGGCGCCATTGGAACGGAAGCCCACCCATGTGCCCGAACCGCTGTAGGATGGGCGCACCACGGCCGCTGCGCCATTAGGCGGCTGCTGGCCCGGCACATAAACGTCGAGTGCCTGATCGTTTGCCATGGTGTCCTGCGAGACGACTTGCTGTTGAGAGCCGTCGGCCCACTTTTGGGCGATACATTGTGCGACAGCTTTAGGCGGTTGCTGGCTTTGCCCAACGGATTGCACGCCAGCAGGCGGTTGAGCGGCGCAGGCAGAAATGGCCACGGTCAAAGCGATAAGCGGTAGGTATTTCACGTTATCTCCTCACAAAGGCGCTCGAATCGAGCCGGATTTCGCGATTAGCGAAAATGTCTGATCGACATTCCCTACGCACGTTCCCAGTTCGTTCGCAACAAGATGTAAGAGACTTGTCAGTGTGAGGGACTGATGTGCAGCAGGGGTTTCAATGTCGTCCACACGTTATCGAGCAGCACGGGCTGTGCCTGCTGGGTGGGGTGCATCTGGTCGGACTGGAACATCTCCGGTTTGTCCGCGATGCCTGCGAGGAGGAACGGCACGAGCGACGTGTGAAGCTCCTTCGACAATTGCTCATACACGCCGTGGAACTTTTGTGTGTAGTCCGGGCCGTAATTGGGTGGCACGTACATACCGATCAGCACAACCTTCGCATGACCTTGTTGTGCCTCTTCAATGATCGTGCGCAAGTTGTCTTCGGTAGTCGGAAGCGGTACGCCGCGCAGTGCGTCGTTGGCACCCAGCTCGACAATCACGATGCCTGGCTTAAGCCGCTGCATCAACTCGGGCATGCGGGCACGTCCGCCGCTGGTTGTGTCGCCACTGATGCTTGCGTTCGCAACGCTATAATCGATGCGCTCACTGGCCAGACGCTGCCGCATCAGAGCCACCCAACCCGTATCACGTGGTAGGCCATATTCGGCGGAGATGCTGTCGCCGAGCACCACGATAACGGGTTTGGCCGGCTCCGGTGGATTAGCGGCGTGAGCCGCAAGCGGCAGCGTCGCGGCCATCATGACCATGCCGAAGGCTGTGTTTAACGCGGCGGCGCCAGGCACAGCCAGGCGCATTTTCAACCTACGCCTTACCATGCAAAAGAAAACTGATCCAGTCATCGAAGTGCGGGGATTGTGCAAGAGAGTTAAGGATGCAACAGGCGAGCTGACAATTCTCGATCATATCGATCTTTCGATCGAGGGCGGCAGCAGCGTGGCCATTGTCGGCGCATCCGGGTCCGGCAAGTCTACGCTGCTAGGTCTGCTCGCAGGGTTGGACAGCGCGACCTCCGGGTCGGTTCGGCTGCTGGGTCAGGAACTCACCGAATTGAGCGAGGACCAGCGCGCGGCATTGCGTAATGGCTCGGTCGGCTTCGTGTTCCAGTCGTTTCAATTAATGCCGCATTTGACGGCGCTCGAGAACGTAACCTTGCCGCTCGAGTTGCAAGGCGGCATCGATGCGCGCGATGCTGCGGCGCGAGCGCGTGGCCTGCTCGAACAGGTGGGACTGGGGCAGCGTACCCGTCACTATCCCAAACTGCTGTCTGGTGGCGAGCAGCAGCGCGTCGCGTTGGCGCGCGCCTTTGTCACCCATCCGGCTATCCTGTTTGCCGATGAGCCGACCGGCAGTCTCGATGCCGCAACTGGGCATGCGGTCATCGATCTGATGTTCGAGATGAACCGGGCTAATGGCGCGACCTTGATTCTGGTCACGCACGACATCGAGCTCGCGCGCCGTTGCGATACCACGGTAACGATCGATGCGGGCCGTCTCGCCTGAGGGCGGAGCGCGTACAAAAGAAAAGCGGGCCGTAGAGGGCCCGCTTCACTTCTTCCACTGCCCGGTTAGATGGCGACACTCAGGCTAGTGCTCACGCGCCGCCCACCGAGCCGATAGCGCAGCGACCCGCTCAGCGCTTCAAAGCCGCGCGCGCGCGTGCGATCAACGCCGTGGTCGACGAGTCGTGCTTGCCTCCGTCGACGCTAGTCGAGGTCAGGTCGGCCTCGACCACCTTGCCGAGGATCTTGCCCAACTCGACGCCCCATTGGTCGAACGAATTGATATTCCACACCGTCCCCTGAACCAGCACCTTGTGTTCGTAGAGCGCAATCAGCGCGCCGAGCGAACGCGCCGTCAGGGCTTCGAGGATCAGTGTGCTGGTGGGACGATTGCCTGGGAACACCAGATGCGGCGCCAGTTCCGGCTTGTCCGGACCGGCCACCTTCTTCGCTTCCTCCAAGGTGCGGCCCAGCATCAGCGCTTCGCTTTGCGCGAAGCAGTTCGCCAGCAGCTTCGGGTGATGGCTGACCAGCGGATGCTCCGGCGTGAGTACAGCGACGAAATCGATCGGCACGATCGTCGGACCCTGGTGCAGCATCTGGAAGAAGGCGTGTTGGCCGTTGGTGCCCGGTTCGCCCCAGGTTACGGCCGAAGTCGGATAGTCGACCATCGCGCCGTCGAGCCGTGCGGACTTGCCGTTGCTCTCCATCTCCAGTTGCTGCAGATACGACGGTAGATAGTGCATCGCCTCGGAATACGGCGCCACCAGATAACTTTGCGAGCCGAAGAAGTTGCG
>JBEKNG010000440.1:0-5396 GCA_049523075.1 Paraburkholderia sp. | reverse complement strand
CCCCCATCGCCGCCCCTAAAGGTTTTACCGAACCATGGAGCGACGACGAAGCGCTCGTCGATGTCATCCGTGCCCGGCTCACCGGATTCGGTCCGCTGCCGGTAGCGTCCATCGCCGCTGCGCTGGCCCTGCCGGCTCCGGCTGTGGAGCGCGCCTTGACGGCGCTCGAGGCACAAGGCTACGTGATGCGCGGCCGCTTCACGCCGGGCGCGGCGGCCGAAGAATGGTGCGAGCGCCATCTGCTGGCGCGGATTCACCGCTATACCGTGCGACGCTTGCGGCGGGAAATCGAACCGGTCGAGCGGCACGATTTCATGCGCTTCCAGTTCGAATGGCAACATCTGACGCCCGGCACACGCGGCGAAGGACGCGACGCCCTCGCGGCCGTGCTCGATCAGATGGCGGGTTTCGAGGCAGCAGCGGCGGCCTGGGAGGAAGACATCCTGCCGGCTCGCCTCAAGGACTATTCAATTACCTTGCTCGACGAACTGTGCCGGTCCGGCAAACTGGTGTGGACTCGTCTGACCGAGCGCGCCCACGCTGCTGCCGCGCCGGTACGCAGCACGCCCATCGTTTTGTTACCACGGCGTGACATTGGACTATGGAGCGCGCTGATCGATCTAGGCGAAGCAGCCAAATTGTCGCCGCGCGCACAAAGCGTTTATGACGCGTTGACGCAACACGGCGCCATGTTCTTCGACGAACTGCTCGGCGATACCCGCCTGCTGGGTATAGAACTCGAGAATGCGCTCGGCGAACTGGTCGCAGCGGGGCTCGTGAACTCCGACAGTTTCGCCGGCTTGCGCGCATTGCTCAAACCCGTCGCGAAGCGCCAGGCGCATCACAGCAGCCGGCGGCCACGCGGCGGCGCACTGATCGGCGGCATGGACGACGCCGGTCGGTGGGCGCTGGTCCGGCGGCGCTCTGCGCTTGGGGCAAGCGAAGGGGCAAGCCCGATGCCGCCCGCAGGTCGTGCGCCGCTGCTCGCGCCCGAAGTACTCGAACACCTTGCAATGACCTTGTTGCGCCGCTATGGCGTAGTGTGCTGGCGCCTGCTCGCGCGCGAAGCCGAATGGCTGCCGCCGTGGCGCGATCTGTTGCGCGTCCTGCAGCGTCTCGAAGCACGCGGCCAGGTGCGCGGTGGACGCTTTATCAACGGTCTGGCGGGCGAGCAGTTCGCGCTGCCGGAGGCCATCCCGCTGCTGCGCGAAGTGCGCCGTCATGCCAACGACGGCGCCTTCGTCTGCGTAGCCGGCACCGACCCGCTGAACCTGGTCGGCACCCTGCTGCCGGGCGACAAGGTGCCGGCGGTGGCCGGCAATCGCGTGCTGTATCGGGACGGCGTGGCGGTCGCCGCGCTGATGGCCGGCGAGTTTATTTATCTGACGAATGTCGACAGCGAAACACGGGAGCAGATGCGCATCCGGCTGGCACGCCGTTATTGAGGGGTTATGCCGCCTAAAGATCAAGAAGGCACGGCCGTTATACGTTTATGTGCGCGGGTGCACGCTGCCTGGATACAATGAAGTCCGACTTTCATCTGATGTAGACTGTTTGCCACCCGCCAGCCGGCTGTTCACGTTGTCCCACGCTGTCGGCTCGCAAGCCCGCCTTGCCCGGGAAACCCTATGAACGACGACCAACACGATCAGGTGCTCTATGCCCAGTTCGGCACAGGCAGCCCTTGCTGGCGTCTGTCCAAAGACAGCAACGCGCTTGAGCTGACGCCGGTGACGGGCGACATGCCGGCCAATGCCGCCATCCCCCTCAACCCGCAACAGGCCGCGCAGATCCGCCGCCTCACGGGCATCACCGCCCATCTGCTTCTCGACGTGCGTCTGTTCGGCGAGCCGCTACGGCTGCATCTGGTCGGCAAGAAACTGAGCAGCAATCTCTGGGCGGGCACCGCCTCAGCCTACGAAGATACCGAATCCGTGGCACGCGACCTGGTCCATGGCCTGTCGTTTGCCGAGCAGGTGGTGTCGGAAGTCAACTCAGTGGTCGTGATCGTCGATCGCAACGGCCGCATCCAGCGCTTCAATCGCCTCGCCGAAGAACTCACCGGCATGAAAGAGGAAGACATCGTCGGCCGCAGTGTCTGGGCGCTGTTCATGTCATCCGAAGCGGGCGCGGCGTCGAGCCAGAACATTTCCGGCTTCTTCAACCGCGGTGTCTCGTACGAAGTCGAGCGGCTCGTGAAGACCGTCCACGGCGAGCGGCTCTTCCTGTTTCGCAACAAGTTCGTGCAGAGCGGCAGCGGCGTCGATGAGCAGTTTCTGATCTGCTCAGGCACGGACATCACCGAGGAGCGCCGCGCGCAGGAGCGCCTCACCGAACTGGCCAACACCGACTCCCTGACCGGCCTCGCCAATCGCAACGCGATTCAGGACAAGATCCGCACCGCCATTGCGAGCGCGGCTGTCGACGAGTCGGTCGGCATCCTGTTCCTCGATCTGGACAACTTCAAGAAGGTCAACGACCACTACGGCCATGTGTTCGGCGACCGGCTGATCAAGGACGTCTCCGCAGCCATCAGCACCTGCCTGAACGAAGGCGACACGCTCGCGCGGCTGGGAGGCGACGAGTTTATCGTGCTGGCCACGACCTGCACGCTCGACTCGCTGGAAGCCACCGCGCAGCGCATTCTGGAGCGCATGCGCACGCCCTTCGGCCTTGGGCTCGTCGAGGTCTACACGGGCTGTTCGATCGGCGTCGCGCTGTGCCCGGAACACGGCGACAGTCTCGAATCGCTGATCCGCTCGGCGGACACCGCGATGTACGTCGCCAAGGACGAAGGCAAGCGGACCTACCGGGTGTTCTCGCAGGAGATGGACCGCAAGGTGGCCGAGTACATGTGGCTCGACACCAACTTGCGGCGCGGTCTGGAGGAAGGCCAGTTCACGCTCTTCTATCAGCCGAAGCTGGCGCTTTCGACCGGCGTGGTGCACAGCGTCGAAGCACTGATACGCTGGAATTCGCCGGAGCGCGGGCAGATCATGCCCACCGAATTCATTCGCTATGCCGAGGAATCGGGGCTGATCGGACACCTCGGCCGCTGGGTCATGCAAACGGCTGCCGTGCAGGCTGCCCGCTGGAAGGCCGACGGCCTCAATCTGCGCGTGGCGATCAACGTCTCGGCACGTCAACTGGTCGATACCGCGGTGGTCCGGCATTTCGCCGAAGCGCTTCAGCAAGCGGGACTCGAGCCGTGCCTGCTCGACCTCGAACTCACCGAAAGCTGCCTGATCGAAGACGAAGCCGCCGCGATCGAGCTCATTACACAATTCCGCCAACTGGGTGCACAGGTCCATCTCGACGACTTCGGCACCGGCTATTCGTCGCTGTCGCAACTGGGACGGATTCCGCTCGACGTCATCAAGCTCGATCGCAGCTTCGTGCGCTCGATCAACGAGAACTCCAAGGCCCAGGCGCTGGTGCGCTCGATGGTCGCGGTCGCTCAGGAGCTGAATTTCAAGGTGGTCGCCGAAGGGATCGAAACGGAAGCGGAAGAAGCCTTTATGAAGGGGCTCGGCGTGGAATACGTACAGGGCTTTCTGTACGGCCAGCCGATGCCGGCCGCCGAATTCGAACAGTGGTTGCGCGACAGACAGAAGCTCAGGCTGATCGCCTGAGCTTCCGTCCCGCTCAAGCTATGCTGGCGCTGGTCTGGCGCATCACCGAAGTACGGCGGTTCTGCAACATGACCAGTCGCTCCATGAAGGCCAGATCCTTTTCTTCGATCGTGAACGCGGCCTCCACCCAGTCCTCGGTAATCTCCATCAGCTCGGCACGCGAAAGCTGCAGAACCCGCTGACGCGCCCGCAACATGGCGCGGATACCGTTCATTTTCGGGCGCAACGTGTCAATAAAGGTACGCGTCGCCACATAGGCGTCGCCCGGCTCGAATAACTGGTCGACGAGCCCCCTGCCCGCATACCACTCCGCTGTATGCGACTCGCCGATGCCGATCAGCTCTTCCGCGAGGCGCATGCCGGCCTTGCGCGCGACCAGCGAATAGCCGCCCATGCCCGGGAACAGGTTAAACGCAATCTCGGGGAAGCCCATGCGGGCGTCGTTCTGTGCAAGCAGGAAATGATGGGCAAGCGCGGCTTCGAAACCGCCCCCCAGAGCGGTCCCCTCCACCATGGCAATCGAGATGGCGCCGGTATCGAAGCCACGTGCGGCGGCATGCACGCAATCGACACAGGCCCGGGCGTACGACATCAACGCCTGACGCCGGCCGGCACGGATCGTCTCCGCAAAGAAGTCGAGATCGCCGCCGACGTTGTAGATCGACGGGATCAACGAGCCTGTCACCCAGAAATCGATCGGCAAGCCGGAATCGCGCGCGGCCTGGGCGAGGCTAAGAATGTCATGCACCAACTCAAGGTTAAAGCAGGGACGTGGTTGCGCACGCAACATCATCCACATGACGTTGCGCCCTTCTTCGTAATAAGCCGATATCTGAGATAAATTACCCGCTTCGAGAAACGGACGGCAGTCGTGATGATTGTGAAGATTCATTTTGATCGGTCCTTTAAGGTTAAACGGCGGCAATGCACGTCGAGACTAAAGCAGACCTCAAGATGGCGGGAGCGGGTTGGCTAACCAACGAACGCAATTAGTCCTTGCAAGCCCGTGGCATAAGGGTGGCCGTGGAGATTTGAAACGCCAACGGTCTGCAATATACAAACGATCGCTCGTCGGAAAGCGCACCGAAATTGGTGCGTCAAATCCCATCGGCAATTCGATGTGCGCCTGAATACGGAATTTATTGCCGATGGCAAGGGAGACGGTAATTATTTACCGCCAGGTAATGCAATCGAAAATACTGCTTGAGATTATTTCGGAGCAGTGAGCGGTGTGTGGGAATAAAGCGAAGACGGGTGGCAGCGGGAGTACGCTGATCGACGGGAGGACGGCGGGAGGCGGCGCCCGCGACGAACGGGCAGCCCCACCTCTAGTCCTGCAGGCGTGTCGTGGTCATTGCAGATGCTGCGCCCAGCGCTCGACCTGCTCCGCCGGCATGCCGACCGCAAGCGCCGCGTCGCCAATCTGCTGCCAGGTGGCCGGATCGACCGGGACACCCCGGGCCTCGCGCTCGGCCCGTATCGCGCGCTCAGGTTCGCCTGGCGCCTGGATGCGTTCGGTACCTGCGGCAAGCGGCGAGGCCTTCACCCATTCGAGAAACGCATCGGCCTCAGCCTCGGCGTTCGGCGCGTCGAAGGCGACGGGGTTGATGACCACCGACAGCATGCAGTTGATGATGGCGTGGTTGGTACCCAGCGTATCCGCATGAGTCGTGAAGCCGCCGGACAATGCGCCGCCGAAGATCTCGCACATCGCCGCCAGCCCGAAACCCTTGTGGCCGCCGAATGGCAGCAGCGACCCGACGG
>JBEKNG010000439.1:0-5401 GCA_049523075.1 Paraburkholderia sp. | reverse complement strand
AAACTGGCGGTCTCGGTCTACCGTGCCGCACGCGATGGGCAAAATCTGATGGCGCAGGCGCCCACAGGGATCGGCAAGACGCTTGCGACGATTTTTCCGCTGCTGAAGGCCTGCGCGGCAGATCAGATCGAGCGGATCTTTTTTCTGACCGCGAAAACGCCGGGGCGCGCGCTCGCACTGGATGCGATCGAGATGCTGCATGCCAATGCCAATGCCAGTGCTGCGGCGAGCACATGTGGCCCGACGTCGCCATTGCCGTTGCGTACGCTCGAGCTGGTGGCGCGCGACAAGGCCTGCGAACATCCCGACAAGGCCTGCCACGGTGACTCCTGTCCACTCGCGCGCGGCTTCTATGACCGTCTCGATGATGCGCGTAGTACCGCATTGTCCGAACACCGTCTCGACCGCGCGGCGGTACGCAAAGCGGCGCTCGCACATGATGTCTGTCCGTACTACCTCTCCCAGGAACTGGTGCGCTGGAGCGACATCGTGGTGGGCGACTACAACTACTACTACGACAGCAGCGCGTTGCTCTATGCGCTCACGCAAATCAACCAGTGGCGGGTGGCGGTGCTGGTTGACGAGGCGCACAACCTGCTCGATCGGGCGCGGCGGATGTACACGGCGTCGCTGGAGCAAAGCGCATTCCGGGCCGCCCGCAAGAGCGCGCCAGCCGCGCTGCGTAAGCCGCTCGAGCGGCTGAACCGCGAGTGGAATGCGCTCAATCGCGCGCAGACCGATGCCTACCAGGTGCACCCGGACGTGCCGCCGCGTTTCCTGAGCGCGGCGCAGAATCTGATCGGCGCAGTCACCGAGCAACTGGCCGAAGCGCCGCTGTCGATCGACGAAGCCCAACTGCGTTTCTACTTCGACGCGATGCACTTTGTGTCGCTCGCCGAGCAGTTCGGCGAGCACTCGGTATTCGACACGACGCTCACGCCGGACCGCTACGTCGCGCGTCAGGTCGGCGGAGCGGAAGTCGTCCGCAGGGAAGCCGACTCCCGGGAAGCCGGCCTCCCGAAAAGCGCGGGTCTAACGGGCAGCCCAACCAGCCGTCCAAAAACCGCCTCGACGCTCTGCGTGCGCAACGTGATCCCCGCGCCGTTTCTCGTTCCACGCTATGCCGCAGCACGCACCACCGTGATGTTCTCCGGCACGTTCAGCCCGCATCATTTCTATCGCGACACGCTTGGCCTCGCGGACGAGACCCGTTGGCTCGACGTCGACGGGCCGTTCCACGCGGAGCAATTGAAGGTGCACGTCGCGAGCCACGTGTCGACACGCTGGCGCGATCGCGAGCGCTCGCTCGTGCCGATCGTCGATCTGATCGCCCAGCAGTACGCCGCGCAGCCCGGCAACTACCTGGGTTTCCTGAGCAGCTTCGATTATCTGCAACGCGTGGAAGCGCTGATGCGCGAGCGCTATCCGCAGGTGCCGGTCTGGGCGCAGGAACAGGGCATGGACGAGGCGGCGCGCGAGGCTTTTCTCGCGCGCTTCAGAGCGATGGGCCGCGGAGTGGGATTTGCTGTGCTGGGCGGTGCGTTTTCGGAAGGGGTGGACCTGGTGGGCGAGCAACTGATCGGCGCGTTTATCGCCACGCTCGGTCTGCCGCAGATGAATGATGTCAACGAGCAGATGCGCCGCACCATGGAGGCGAAGTTCGGTAACGGCTACGACTATATGTACCTCTATCCGGGACTGCAGAAGGTCGTCCAGGCGGCCGGCCGCGTGATTCGCACCGAGCAGGACGTAGGCGTCGTGCATCTGATCGACGATCGCTACCGCCGTCCTGAGGTGCGCCGTCTATTGCCGCGCTGGTGGCAAGTGCCGTGAAGCCAGCGCGTGGTCTCCGAGGTCTTGAGTCGACCGGCGTCGCCGACATGGCTGCGCAACGCCTAACCCGTCAGCATCGCTCACCACGGGTTCTCAAACGGCGGTTGGCTTCGCGGCGTTGGGCCGTTGAGCGGATTGCGCCGATGCATCCGCCGTATCGGATGCATTTGGCGCATTAGGCACACCAGCCGCATCAGCCGCACCTGGCCCTTCGGGCGTTCCCGTACCAGGCGCGCCATCGTCCGCTTTCCCGTCGGGCACCTCTGCGCCACTCTGGACGAACACCGTGCGTTGCGGATTCGCAATCTGGATGCCGCGCGCCTGAAACAGCTCGGCCACACGCCGGTTAAATTCGCGTTGCACGCCCCAGCGTCCGCTGTCGCGGCACTGGATCTGGCCGCTCATCGTGATCGCTGAGCCGTCTACCGAATCGATGCCCCAGTAAGCGAAGTCGGACAGGATGCCGTCCTTGAACTGCGGATCGTCGCACAAGGACGCGCCGATTTCCTTGAGCGTAGCGATCGCGAGGTCGACGTCTTCGCCATAGAGAATGCTGACCTTCACCGCCGCGTTGCCGAGGCCGCGGTTGGTGTTGTTGACCGTCGTCACCGAACTGAACGGCACCGTGTACAGCGAGCCGTCGCCGCCGCGCAAGCGCACGGTGCGGATCGACAGGTATTCGACGGTGCCCGACACGCCGGCGAGCGTGACCCAGTCACCCACCTGCATGGCGTTTTCCATCAACAGGAAGATGCCGGTGATGAAATCCTGCACCAGCTTTTGCGAGCCGAACCCCAGCGCGACGCCGAAGATGCTGGCGCCTGCCAGCAGCGGCCCGACGTTCACGCCGATTTCGCTGAGCCCCGTCAGGACCACGACCAGCGCGATCACGAAGAACAGCAAACTGCGCAGCATCGGTAACAAGGTACGCAGCCGTGCGGCGCGCACCAAATCACCCGAAGTGGTCCACTGGTGCAGACGCCGCTCGACGGTGACGTTGACCGCTTCCCAGACGAACAGCGCGACACCTGCCGCCACGGCGATGGTGACGAGCGCGGAGGCGAGCCGGTGGCCGATGCTGCCGGTCTCGAATAGCACGCCGACGTTAGCGCCCCAGACCTGTAGCAGCGCCAGCGCGGTAACGATGCCGACTACCCACGACACAATGCGGCGCAGCAGCGGGTAGTAGCGGTAAGCGCGCTGATGAACGAGGGAGTCGCCGGCCTGCGAATCCTGTCCCTGTCCCTGCCCGTCAAAGAGCCGCGCGAGGGCGCCGAAGATCACGATGGAAACGACGCGCGCGCCCACCAGCACTGCGATGGAAATGCCGCCGAGATGCAGCAGAGCGTGATAACCGTTGCGCACGTCGAGCGCCCATACGAACCACAGCGCCATCACGACGAACACGGCAATCGTGGCCCATGAGTCGGCAAACGCGTTGCCGATGACCGACAGCGACGGGCTAGCGGCGCTGCGCGCCCGGATCCGCGAGGCAATCGGGCGGCGGCATTGCAGGATGAGCAGCGCGATCATCACGTGGCCGATTAGCGTGACCACTTTCATCAACGCAAGATGGGCGGCCTCGTTCAGGCCGAGGACCACGGCCGTATCGGCCAGTGCCGAGCCGGCACCGACCACGCTGACAAAAATCACCGCCCAGCGTTGCGTAAAGGCGGCCCAGGCCGTGCCCATCTGCAGCAGACGCAGACGTGGCGCGTCGGGTTGCAGAAAGAAGCCGCTGACGATGACGGTCACGCGACACAGGACGTAGATATCGATAATGGAATCAAGCGCACGGTCTGGCGGCGAGCCTTCGTCCGTGAGGATCGACATCAGCAGGCTCGACGCGCCGATAAAAACGCCAAGCGGTACGAATCTGACCACCATGCGCAACACCGCGCGCGGCAGGCGGCGCAGTAACGAGTAATGACGGGCAGCGTGGAGCGCGCCGGCGTCAGTGCCCGTCGGCGCGACGGTCGAAGGCGTGGCCCCGGCGTTGGCTGACGGCGCGGCGGTTGAAGGAGTGGCCCCGGCGGCGTCGGCCGTCGGTGTGGCGCTCGACAGAGTGGGGGCGGCGGTGACCGGTGGCGTGGTGGCCGACGGGGCGGCCCCGGCCGCGGCCAATTCCTCATCCGCCGAGACAGCTGATTCGTTGTCGCCGTCTGCGCTGGCGGCCGGCTGTTGGCTGGCGGTGCTATCCGGTGTGGCGGGCGAGGTAGACGCGGCTTGGGCGGCGGCCGCCAGCGTTGCTTCCGACGGCTCATCAAGAAACAGTTCGCGCGGATCGATGTTGCGGCGTACCGCCAGCGCGGTGATCGCGCGGCGCAGCAGACGGCGCGCGAGCCATTCCAGCGCCAACGCGGGCAGCAAAACGCCAAGCAGCGACAACAGGATATCGCCCAGCACTGCGCGTTTCTGCGGACTGCTCAGCAGATCGCCCCACCATCCGCGCACGGACGACACGTCCAGCAGGGCCGCCAACGAACGACGCAGCGCACCGGCAACCTGAACTGCTCCATGCGCGCCTTGCCGTGCCAGTTGGGAGGCCAGACCGTTCGACTCGAACGCCGCATGCACGGTTGCCGTCGCGCCGCTCGCCGGCGCTGCGGCCGAGGCCGCGGCCGGCGCGGAAGCAGGCGGTGCGCTAAGGGCGCCGGCTGCGGCGATCGCGTGCAGGGTGACCTGGATCTGTGCGCGCCGTTGTGGATCGTTGAGGACCGCCAGCGCCTGCCGGGCCTGGTCGGGCGTCAGCGTGACGGCCGGGGTGGCGGAGGCGGCTGCGGGCTGCGTCGAGGCGGCGAATGCCGGCCCGGCGAACAGGATCAATAACCAGACAACAAGTAGTTTGCGCATAGGGGATAGGCGGGACGGCTGCGCTGGGCGGCGCCGTCCGGATGCAGGTCAATTCGACCGAAAAATCTGAACTATTAGACGACAGCGGTCTTGCTACGCAAGTTCCGCACAATGGGGACCGATTGGGGGTAAATCAGTCTTACGGGGCGTGCGTCGTCAATTGTAAGCACGGGCGCTATTAGGATTATGCACGCAAGGTCATTTGCGCGGCTGGATCGTGGCGGCCGCAAGGGCTGCCGCCGCCAGCGCACACGCAGCCGACACCAGCGCGACAGCGCGCAGCCCGGCGCCGAGCGCGTCGGCCTGCGCGCCAGCAGGCGCCGCCTGGACGGCCGGCTGAGGCGGTGGCGACGCTTGCAGGGCATCCTGGCCGCCAGACGCAGCCGCGTTGCCCTGGGTAGCAGGCGCACCGACCCGCGCAGCCAGCACCGCGTCATGCGACCACACAAACACAATGCCGAGCACGGCGACGGCGAGCAGACTCGCCACCCGGGCGACCGCGTTGTTGATGCCTGATGCCACACCGGTGCGCTCGGACGTTACGGCGGCCATGACGGTCGTCGTCAAGGGTGCGACGGTGATGGTCAGCCCTAATCCCAGCACGGCCAGCGCCGGAAAGAACCCGGTCCAATAGCCAGCCCTCACCCACGGCAACGCAAGCATCGCGAATCCAGCCGCCGCGACAACCGGACCGGCCGTCAGCAGCGCGCGCGCG
>JBEKNG010000438.1:0-5402 GCA_049523075.1 Paraburkholderia sp. | reverse complement strand
CCCGCGCTACTGCATTGCTGCCGGGCACAAGTCATATAGCGACGACCGTGCCAGAGATTCGCAAAGCGTTATGCCGTCGGGCGCGGCGGGCAGTTCGCCCGGTCTCCCGGCAGGCTTTGCGGGGCTCCGCGCAAAAATTGTTGCAGGCGTGCGACTCGCCGGGCGCGGCAAATTTACGGCGCTCGAAACGTTGCGTCGGCAAGTACTTCCTGCCTACCGCGCAGCTCTCATATCGGGCTGGGCGGAGGCGACGCGGCGACATGCCTCAGCTGGCACCGAGGTGATCGAAAAATGCGCTGGCGCTCACTATGTGGGCTGCCGCACAAAGTCCAAAGTGTCTCAATTATGAGACGCTACCCCGCGCACTCGCCCACCCGTACTCACCCGCCCTGAACTGAACGGCTGGAGCCGTTTCCATCGAAGTATTGGCGTCACTGTCCCGGTTTCGGCCGAGCGCTGCTAGCGGCGTTTGCCCACTACGACGGCGCGTATCTCTTTCTAACGCGCAAAGGTTTGCGCAATTAAGCGTGGAATCAATTGCGGTCGTATTTGGGTTGGTAAAGACAACTTCCGGTCAAACATTCCGGTTCCGAATTAACAATTGCCCCAAAATAATCGTTACGTACATTCCGAGATTGAGACAGAATTGATACACCACGTATACGGGGTGACCTGAGTCATCTGTCAGACCGGCGCGCTCACCCGTCTGCAACCTAGGCAGCGGGCCGGTGCGGGTCGATCTCCGTATCCAGATTTGCTAGTATGGCGAGTCCGATTATTTTGGTCTATCTTTGGCCATGCATCGCATAGAGCGCAAATAGAGAGATACTGGCGGCAAACATGCCGACTGTCGTATCAACGGGGAAGAAACAAAAAATGAAAACCGAGAGTTCGTATGAACAAAATATTCAGCATGCCATTACTTTCATTGTGAGCGGTCGGAGCGGCTGCGGGCCTGTTTCCTGCGAAGGTGCCCGTTATCCGGTCACGTGGCTGATCTCGTCGGCGGCCTCCGATAAAGCGCAAACGCGTCGTCGTGAGGTCTGCGGGAACGGCCCTGTCCCGGCCAATCGTTCAGTTTGAAGAATCCTTTGCCTGACCCAGCAAGCGTGAAATGCTGCACCGAACCGGGGGTAACATGACTACGACTGTCACACCGCATGAGATGGACCGAACGGTGCTCTGCGTATCAGCCAGACCCGACGAAATGCTGACCAAGTTTCTGGCCGCGTGCGGCTGGCATGTCGCGCATGCAAAGACGACCGCCCTCGCCGAACGCACGATCGAGCGAGACAACATCAAGGTCGGCCTGATCGAATTGCCGGAAAACTGTTCGTCGCAATATCTGTCGGCGCTCGAAGCGTGCATGCGGCGGGTCGAGACCAATTGGGTCGCCCAGGTCGCGCCGGGCCAGTCCGACAACGAGTTGGTCAGTCGCTTCATCCTCGACTATTGTTTCGATTTCGTTACCCGGCCCTGCCTGAACGAACGGCTCATCTTCGCCCTGGGACACGCCCACGGCCTTTCGAATCTGCGCAAGACGCGGATCGCGCCCGAACCTTCCATGGGCCGGCACGAAATGGTCGGTCAGTGCGAGGCCATGCTCCAGCTCTATCGTCATATCGACAAATGCGCGGTCACCGACGCGCCGGTGTTCGTGGCCGGCGAGTCGGGTACCGGCAAGGAGCTGACCGCGCGCGCCATCCACGTGCGCTCGCCACGCTCGGCTCAGGCATTCGTCGCGATCAATTGCGCGGCCATTCCACCTACCCTGCTGCAAGCCGAGTTGTTCGGCCACGAGCGCGGTGCCTTCACGGGCGCCGTGCAGCGCAAGACCGGCCGGATCGAAAGCGCGCATCAGGGCACGCTTTTCCTCGACGAGATCGGCGACATGCCTCACGAGTGCCAGGCGGTGCTGCTGCGCTTCCTGCAGGAAGGCACAATCGAGCGCCTCGGCGGCACCAGCGAGATCAAAGTGGACGTGCGGGTGATCTCGGCGACCCACGTCGATCTGGACAAGGCGGTCGAAGATGGCCGGTTCCGTTCCGACCTTTATCACCGGCTGTGCGTGTTGCGGCTCGTCGAACCGCCGCTGCGCGAGCGCGGCGGCGACATCAAGTTGCTGGCCAACTACGCGCTCAGCATGTACAGACAGGACGGGGCCCGCAAGATCCGCGGCTTTTCGAGCGATGCGGTGGTGGCGATGTCCAACTACGGCTGGCCGGGCAATGTCCGCGAACTGATCAACTGCGTGCGGCGCGCGGTGGTGATGAGCGAGGGCCGTTTCATTACTGCGGCCGACCTCGGCCTGCCGCAATCGGTCAACGCGCCTCCGGTAACGCTTGCCGAGATCCGCAGCAGGGCGGAAAAGGATGCCATCGAGCAGGCCTTGCAGCGGCATGGCTACAAGCTGTCGGAGGCGGCGGCCGATCTCGGCGTCTCACGCGCCACGCTATACCGGCTGATGCACGCCAACCGCATCAACCAGGATGGAACATCGGCACGCTCGTCGGACGCGGCCGCACCGCAAGATGGCGAAGGCAGTGAGCGGGGCTTGCCGTCGCTGACGGCGTCGACGCACATTGAACCGGAGCACGGAATGCGGGCCGGTTCCGTGCGACGCGCCTGAGCCGCCGCCACCCCGCGGCTCAGGCCGCGCCTGGATTGGCTTCCGGATCCGACCGGTAAACGGCGATGCCCTCCATCGGATCGGGCGGCTCCCGCCACGGTGCCTTCTCCAGCATGCGCATGGTGTCTTCAAAACCCGCCGCCCAGCGCAGCTTGATGCCGTTTGACGAGAAATCGATGTCCTTATGCAGATCCTCGCCCGCGAGACGCGGTGCGTCGAGTTCGATCACCTGCATGGTGGTCCCGCAGCCCCAGCCTAGCAATTCCCTGACCTCAGCGGCATCGCGCTGCCCCTCGGGAATGTACTGTTCCAGTTCACGAATCACGTGCCGCAGACGGTGAATCTGTTTCTGCCGCTCAAGATGGCTTTCAGCCCGGCTTGAATACTGGATGTCGCGTTGCCGGCTCATTGCCTGCAAGATCGACTTGGGCTCCCGGCCATGCGCCGGCCACAACTGCACCGCGAAAATCACCGAGTCGCGCCGCGGATGATCGTCGAGCACCGCTTCGAGCGGCGTATTGGAGTAGATGCCGCCGTCCCACCACGCCTCGTCCTCCAGCCGAACCGCAGGAAAGCCCGGCGGAAAGGCGGCCGATGCCATGACATGATCGACGTCGAGCGGCGTATCGCGGTTCGTGAAGTAGCGCATGCGGCCACTGCGCACGCTCACGGCGCCGACGGTCAAGCGGGTCTGTTTACCGTTCAGATAGCCGAAATCGATCAGCGACAAAAGCGTTTGACGCAGCGGCTCAGTCGAATAGAACGCGGCGGGCGCCACGCCACCATCGCTATGCATGCCTAACAAGGTACCCAGGCGTGGCGCAAAGAACGCCGGAATTCCGCGCGTCATGATCGACAGATTGCGCAGCCAGTCGTCGAGCACGGGCAACAGACCGGCTGTCGCACTGCCCTGATAGGCGACCAGCTCCCAGAACTGCTTGAGCCTTTCGATGCGCTGGCCGCGCGGGTTGCCGGCAATGATTGCACCGTTGATTGCACCGATCGAGGTGCCGATCACCCAGTCGGGTTCGACGTTCGCCTCATGCAGCGCTTCATACACACCGGCCTGATAAGCCCCTAGCGCGCCGCCGCCCTGCAGGACAAAGACGATCTGGCCGGGAATATCCGCGCAAGCCGCCTGCTCCGGCGTCCCGCCGGGACTGTCACTCGGTGCCTCGTTGACCATGATGCCTCTCCGGTTGTACAGCGCGGCAGCGCGCCTCGCGGCGGGACCGTCGGCCTGTGCGGGCGCATCGGCGGTGAGACGTCAGCCTCCGGAAACGGATGGCGACGTTCGAAGGTCTGACGTGACAGCGTGGCGCCCGTTTCGGGTCGATGATGGCATGCGTGCATGACAACATGCAATGCAAGCAAACACGCCCGGATTAACCGGACGAATACGCTGTCGTACGCTTACGCTCGATCCGGTGGACGCGGGCGAAGTCCATAGCGTCCTGGGCGCATGGCCAAGCGCCTATCGCTCACGGCATGGCATTGCTATGCTGCGCAGCAGAGATCATTCGCGCAGGAGTGAGCTTGACCGGTCCGCAGTTCCCCCGGATACCCGCACGGGTATCTCACGTCGTCGGCGCTCAGCCGAGCCCGTGCGATGCACTCGTCATCGACGCGCAGCCGTTCGCGCCCGAGCGTGCCTGCCGTCATAAACGGTTGGCGCTCGCGGCGACGATTCTCGGCTCGAGCATGGCGTTTATCGACGGCTCGGTCGTCAACGTCGCGCTACCGGCGATTCAGGCCGAACTCGCTGCAAGCGTCGCGGCAATCCAGTGGGTCGTCAACGCGTATCTGCTGTTTCTCGGCGCGCTGGTGCTGGTGGGCGGCTCGCTCGGCGACAAACTCGGCCGGCGGACGATTTTCGTCACCGGTATCGGCGTCTTTACGCTGGCGTCGATCGGCTGCGGTTTCGCGCCGCAGGCGGGCGTGCTGATCGCTGCCCGGGCCGTGCAGGGCGTAGGCGCGGCGTTGCTGGTGCCGAGCAGTCTGGCGATTATCGGCGCCGTGTTCGATGAGAACGAACGCGGCAAGGCGATTGGCACCTGGGCGGGCGTCGGCGCCATTACCTCTGCCGTCGGGCCCGTAGCGGGCGGCTGGCTGGTCGATACGTTTTCGTGGCGGGCGATCTTCTTTCTCAACGTGCCGATTGCCTGTGCGACGGTCGCGCTCGCTCTCGCGTCGGTGCCGGATACCCGCAAGTCCGGCTCGCCGGAGCAGCTCGACTGGCTCGGCGCGACGGCCGCCGCCGTGGGCCTCGCCGCCCTCACCTATGGTCTGACGATCGCCTCCACGCGCGGCTTCGCCGATCCCCGGGTGCTGGGTCTGATCGGCACGGGTGGGGTGGTGCTGGCCGGATTCGTTGTGATTGAAGCAAAGAGCCGCAGTCCGATGGTGCCGCTCGACGTGTTTCGTTCGCGCGATTTCGTCGGTGCCAATCTGGTGACCTTGCTGCTCTACTTTGGCCTGGGCGGCGCGTTGTTCTTCCTGCCCTTTACGCTGATTCGCGCTTATGGCTATAGCGCCACCGCCGCCGGGGCCGCGCTGCTGCCGTTGCCGGTCACGATTGGGCTCCTGTCACGCGTTACCGGCAACCTGACCAACCGGTACGGCGCGCGCGCGCTGCTGACGGCCGGTCCGGTTGTCGCGGCGGCTGGATTCGCGATGCTTGCGTTGCCGTGGGTGAGGGCTGGCTATTGGACCGGGTTCTTTCCGGCGCTGGCCGTGCTGGGATTAGGCCTGACCATCACCGTCGCACCCTTGA
>JBEKNG010000437.1:0-5403 GCA_049523075.1 Paraburkholderia sp. | reverse complement strand
GGGCCGGCCCGGGGCAATTCAGGCAGGGCCACCCGCGGACCTGCAGCGTGCCGCCGCGCGACCCACATCGTCAGGATCGGCCTGGTGGCAAACCCGGCACGCCGATTTTGAATACCCCGCCGTTGCGATAGACTGCTGTCGTCCCGGAGGGCGTCACTGTGTCCAACCTGAAATCCCGACTGATTGGCTTCAACACTGCTTGCATCCTGGCCTGCGTGTCGGTCCTTGCGCACGCTGCATCACCCAGCGCGGCGTCCACCGTCAATACCACAAGCGTGGCAGCGAGCTCTGCCGTTGCGGAGATCCTGTCGGCCCGGCCTATCGTGGGCGACGACGCCGTTGCCATTAGAGACGTCTTGGCCAAACACAGCATCCACGGCAATGCACCGTCATTGCGCGACCGCATCCGTGCGCTGATTCCGTACCGGAAGACCCTGCACGACCGCGACCTGACAAAAGCCAGCCTCGACCGTGTACTGGTCTTCGTCGTACCGGTACCCTACGGCGTGCTGTACCGTTCGCAGACCCACGTGCTGACAATCGACGCCGACCTGGCAAGCGAGGACGAACCCGGCGCAATCCTGCTGAAGAAAACCGTTGACGGACCGGACGGCCGAGGCCTGACGGTGGCGGCAGAAGCGAAGGCGAAGGGATACATCCAACAGATCGACCTCATCGGACTCAAGTCGGACGCAACCAGCAAAACGAGGATTCACGGACACCTCACGCTCCCGCCATCGGCGTTCGCCAAAGTGGATGGCGACTTCGCGATTGCGCTGATGTGCAGCTTGAGCGCGCCTTACCTGAGCGATCGGCGCGAGCACAGCGATCCGACCGACGACGAACCGACCGACATCACGACTCGAACCTCAATCATCTACACCGACATTCAGGCGGCCTGGTTGATCAGCCCGCAGACGGGCATGGTCTTATCGAAGAACCTGCATTTGTCGAATTGACGCAGAACGCGACAAGCAAGTCCCCCCACGTCTTAGGCCGGTTCAATCTGAAATTCCGCTGTCGACCCCGCGAGCGCCTGGCGGAGCGCCTGCGCCAGTTCGCCGGCGGCGAACTTGGCGATATAACCGTTCGCGCCCGCGTTCCTGACGTGCGCTTCGTTGGCCGCGCCCGTGAGCGACGAATGGATCACGACAGGAATGTCGCGGGTCCGCGCATCGCCCTTGATAAGCCGCGTCAACGTGAAGCCGTCCATTTCCGGCATTTCAAGGTCGGTGAGCACGAGTGCGATCTTGTCGCGCGCGCTCACCTTCTCGGCCTGGGCTTCGCGAGCGATCTGCTGCAACATGGTCCAGGCCTCTGCCCCAGTCTTCGCCATGATGTACTCGGCGCCGATCGCGCCTAAGGCCTGCTCGATCAGTTTGCGTGCAAATCCCGAATCGTCAGCGGCGAGAATCTTCGCGCCGACCGGCATGCGCAGGTGATCGCCGACGGACCTGGGATCGACCGCCGGATGTTGCGCCGGAAAGACATCGCGCAAGACCTGCTCGACGTCGATGACCTGCGCGAGACGCGAATCGCCGGTGTTGCCGTCGATACGCGCGATGCTCGTGATTGACTTGCCGGCGGCGACGCCTTCGGCGGTCAGCACCTGATTCCATTCGAGGCGCACGATATCGTCCACTTCTTCGACCGCAAACGCTTGCGTGGAGCGCGCGAATTCGGTTACCAGCAGGATGTTCAGGCCGCGCGTCGGCTCGCATCCCATCAGCCGCGGCAAATCGATCACGGGAATGATCTGGCCGCGAATGTCGACCGCGCCCATCACGAACTCCGATGCGCCCATAATCGGTGTCACTGACGGCATCGTCGAAATCTCACGGATCTTGAAGACATTGATTCCGTATAGCTCATGCGCATCGCTGTCCGGGACCGCTCCAAGGCGAAACAGCAGCAATTCGAATTTGTTCGAGCTGGTCAAGCTCGTGCGTTCATCAGCCACACGCAGATCTGTCGCCATACCTCGTTCTCCGGGTTCGATTTCCGGGTACAGCGCATTGATGTCGCGATGACACCGATCGGACGCCCCCCTCATAACGGGTTATCGGCCCGGAACGCGCAAAGTTCAGCGCTGCAAGTCATATAGCACGGCTATTCCGCAAGTTCGGGGTTTGCGAGTGTTGCGCAAACGATTGCGCGTTGCCGCCAATCCGTAGACCAAAGTGCCCGGAGTCCTGATCGACGGGCAGTCACGATTCTTGCTGACGTTCCTTGGAATTGCGACGAAATAGAAGGGAAGTCATGAAACCAAGGACGCTCGCTCCGCTGATCTTCGCGTTGGCTTCAACGATTGCGCTCGCCGAAGGTGAGAACTCCGCATGCGGCAGGCTGCTGGGCGCGAGCGGCGCCGCACAACCAGATGGCAGCTTCCGGCTGCGCAGCGGCGAACCAGTCGACTTCGTAGGCGGCGGGAGAACTGTGCACGGGGCGTTGCAGGTGTTCTTTAATGGCAACGTGTATCGCGCTTACTGGAAGCCGGCGGATAGCCACGAACTCTATGTCCTCGCGAACGCCGGCGCCAACGGCACACGCCTGATTTCCACGCCGCCACAAGGTAACCCTGCCGACGACGACCAGCCGGGCACGACGCTTCAGCCGCTGAACGTACTATCGTGTCCGGCGCTGTAAGCCACGCGGGATGGCATACTCGTCGCACCATTTGGCGCGGTTGCCGCCCTCATCATTGAGTACCCGCACCTGAGCACCCCGTGAAACCGGCCAGGCAGGAGTCGATTCGATGCAGCAAGCCATTCGCCATTTGCACGTCAAGGCACCCGTACGCGGACTCTTCGAATTCACTGCGGACGTACGCGAGTTTGTTCACGAGCAGTCGATCGAGACCGGCATCCTGACGCTTTTTTGCCGTCATACGTCGGCCTCGCTCCTGATTCAGGAAAATGCTGATCCATCCGTGCGACGCGATCTGGAGACCTACTTCGGCACGCTCGCGCCAGAAGACCGCAACCGCTACGAGCACGATACGGAAGGGCTCGACGATATGCCCGCACATCTGCGTACCGCCCTCACGCAAGTGCAACTATCCGTGCCGATCGAACATGGGCGCTTGACGCTCGGAACATGGCAAGGCATCTACCTGTTCGAACATCGGCGCCATCCTCAAAGCCGCGACATCGTCGCGCACATCATCGGCGAATGACCTGCCATCACCCTGATACGAACATTTCCAGATGAAAGGTTTGGTTGCGTGGCCTTTTGACGCATTGCCAGACCGGCGTAGCGGTGCCTGCAGCAGGCCCTGCAAGACTGAATGTCCGAAATTCGAAAGCGTATGACCTGACGAGCGAAACATCGCGCGATAGAGTGCATCAGGCAATCAGGGGACGGTAACCTCCTAACCTGCCTACGCTTAACTATGCTCAGGAGAAGCTACGTGGACGCTTTGAATTCGATGCGAGTCTTTGTCAAAGTCGCGGAGTTCAACAGCTTCGCGCGGGCCTCGGAAGCGCTGGATATGGCCGTGCCGAGAACGAGCCGGGTCATTTCCGAACTCGAGGATCACCTCGGCACCCGCCTGCTGCAACGAACCACGCGCAAGATGTCGCTGACCGAACCCGGGCGGATCTATCTGGAGCGCTGCCGGCAGATCCTTGGCGAAATCGAAGAGACGTACCTCATGCTCTCAGCGAATGCGGTCAGCACCTCTGGACGAATCCGGGTCGCCGCGCCTGCGCTCTTCGCCCAGCGCAAACTCGCTCCCGTGCTTGCCGCTTACCAGCGCGCGTACCCCGATGTCATCGTGGACCTTGTCCTTGCGGATCGCCCCGTCGATCTGATCGAAGAAGAGTTCGATCTTGGCATTCTTGCTGCGCGCCGCATCAATAGCGTGAGCCTCGTCTCGCGCCACCTCACGACCACGGACTATTACATCTGCGCGGCGCCCAGCTATATTGCCGAGCATGGATCCCCCGTGCACCCGTCGGAGTTGGCCGATCGTCCTTACCTCGCCTTCCGCACCGAACACAGCAGCGAAGAGGTTGTTTTCCACGCCGTCGACGGTACGCCAATCTCGGTGCAGCCCAAAACAGCCTTTGTGTGCAACAACATTGGCATGGTGCGCGAGAGCGCATTGGCTGGGATGGGTATCGCCACGCTCTCAGCCTACCTGGTTGAAGACGATATCCGGACGGGCCGCTTGCAACGCATCATGCCTCAATATCACTTAGCCGATAGAGAGTTCCGGATCGTCTACTCGTCGCGGAAATTTCAGTCGCTCAGAGTCAAGGCATTCATCGATCTCGCTGTCGAGCATTTCCGTCAGGCAAAGGAGCAAAGCTCATCCTCTGCGCACGCCGCGTCAGCGTTATTGACTTCGTCTTGATGAGAGAAGTTTACGGCATCGACGCTTGTCGAAAAATGATCGTTTGGACAACAGATAATTCTCCCTGCGGGAAGTATCGGCGCGGCAGTCGCCGCCGGACGACGCGTTGATCCAGCCGTTTGACCGAAACTCGAAACTGCTTGTCCGTTCGGTTACACGCCCGACGGCTATAGTCGAATCGTCTTTACGCCAAGTTCCTCTTCCCCTATCGTTTGCATTTAACCCATGAAAACATCGCTTAAATTTGTCGGTCTGTCGGGCAGCCTGCGTCAAACGTCCTACTCATCCGCCGTGCTGAATACAATCGGCGAGCAGCTTCGTTCCCAAGGGCATGGTCTCGATCTGTTGAATATCGGCGACTACCCGCACTACAATCAGGACATCGAGGAAGCCGGTCTGCCGGAGGTGGTAGCGCTGGGACGGAAACTCGTCGAGCAAAGCGACGGCATTGTCATTGTCGCGCCGGAATTCAATCACGGTATTCCAGGGGTGTTGAAGAACACCTTGGACTGGTTGTCGCGGCCTGCATTTGCGAGTTGCTTTCAGGGTAAGCCGGCTTTCTTTTGCACGATTTCACCGGGCGCGCTTGGGGGCGTTCGCGCGCAATATCAACTGCGAGAAACGCTGAGCTCGATGCTTTGCGAAGTCGTTCCGATGCCGGAAATCGTCATTCCGCATGTCAACAAGAAGGTCGAGAACGGAATTTTCACGGACAAGCCGACCATCGACTTTATCTCGGCCTCCATCGGTCGCGTCATCCGCGCGATCGAGGTCCGGAAAACCGCGCAAGACCAAGAGGCCACGCTCGAAGCCTGACGGCACATTGCGGATTGCAATCTCGCGCGCGTTCACACCAAAGCTCGCGCGAGAGCTTTGTCGCTTCTGGCCCAAGGCCGGCGGCCAGGATTGCCGATTCCTGAATCTGAAACGCGACTCCGGGGAAAATGCATCAATGAGAATGGCATTGCTGGTTCCGGTCGCAGCACTCGTCGTTGCCACAAGCGCCCATGCGCAGAGCAGTGTGACGCTGTTTGGAATGCTCGACG
>JBEKNG010000436.1:0-5409 GCA_049523075.1 Paraburkholderia sp. | reverse complement strand
GCTACGCGCTCGCCGTTGCGCGAAGCGATGATGACCTCGGCGCCCTGGTTCGCTGCCGCCAGTGCGGTCGCGAACCCGATACCGGACGA
This sequence comes from Paraburkholderia sp., assembly GCA_049523075.1. Taxonomy (GTDB): domain Bacteria; phylum Pseudomonadota; class Gammaproteobacteria; order Burkholderiales; family Burkholderiaceae; genus Paraburkholderia. Next base: position 5,320 of record JBEKNG010000436.1, on the reverse strand, counting down.
TCCGCCGGCAATCACCACGCGTTTGTTTTTCAAGCTCATATGGGTACTCTCTTTGAGTCTTAGTTAAGCGGGTGGGCGATGATTGCCATCGGCTTGACGGCTGACCACCCACTGCGCCGTGAACTTTCGATTGCTTAGCGGTTGACCAGCCGCTTGGGCAGCGTCAGGGCAAGCGCGCCCACTACCAGCATGCTGATCGCGAGTGCGACCACCGCGAGCAGGGTCGAATGGGTCGCGTCGATGATCCCGCCAATCAGGTACGGACTGACAAAACCGGCGAGATTGCCCACCGAATTGATCACTGCGATACCTGAAGCGGCCGCGGCACCGGTCAGCATGGCAGTCGGCAAAACCCAGAACTGCGTCATCGTGACGAGCACGGCTGCCGTTGCTACCGTAAGCGCGATCGTGGCGAGCACGGGCTCGTGCATGAATGCGGCGCTTGCGACCCAGCCTAGCGTGCCTGCCAATGCAGGGATCGTGATATGCCAACGTCGTTCCCGGCGTGCATCGGAATGGCGGCTCACGATCAACATGGCAACCACCGCAACGGCATAGGGTAGGGCGGTCAGCAGTCCCACACTAAGTGGATTGCTGACGCCGGTGTTCTTGATCAGCGTCGGCAAATAGAAGCCCACGCCATATAAGCCCATCATGATGAAGAAGTACAGCACGCACATCAGCCAGACGCGCGGGTTGGTGAAGCCGTCACGCGTCCGGCGGGATTGAGCACCTTCGCGGTCCTCTGCCAGGTTGCGTGCAAGTAGAGCTTTTTCGTCGGCGCTGAGCCAGCGTGCGTTCTCGACGCTGTTATCCAGAAAGAGCAGCACGACAATCCCCATCACCAGCGACGGAACCGCTTCGATCAGGAACAACCATTGCCAGCCGGCCAGATTGTGCGCGCCGGAAACTGAATTCATGATCCAGCCCGACAGGGGCGCACCCACAAATCCAGCAACCGGAATTCCAGTGATGAATAGCGCGAGGATATTGGCGCGCCGGCGTGCCGGATACCAGTACGTCAGATACAGGATCACGCCGGGGAACAGCCCCGCTTCAGCGAGACCCAACAGGAAGCGCAGCGCGTAAAACATCGTTGGGGTTTTGACGAACAGCGTCGCTGCCGAGACGATCGACCACGTGATCATCACGCGTGCAATCCAGAGCCGCGCGCCGACGCGATGCAGCAGAATGTTGCTCGGCACCTCGAACAGGAAGTATCCGAGAAAGAAAATGCCGGCGCCGAGTCCATAAACTGTCTCGCTGAACTTCAGATCTGCGAGCATCTGGATCTTCGCAAAGCCAACGTTGACGCGATCGAGATAGGCAACCACGTAGCACATAAACAGCAGCGGTACGATACGCCGCGTCACCTTTTCGTATATCGAATCGTCAATCACGGCCGACGGTGCTGCCTCCGACGCGAGTGTCCCGTTAGCCTGTGTCATGCCGTCTCCTTGAACCGCTTTTTGCCATTGATCGATATAGACGCGCTGACCGGATTACCGGGCATGCAGTACCAAGCATGCAGCGCGCCGAAACGAGGCAGGGTAGCGGATGGCGAAGTATTGGGAAAGCCACTCTGCACGCAAAACTGTTGTGCGGAAAAGGGCTTGCGGCATTTTGATCAACACCGATTTTCGCATTGACGCCGGATGCGCCTATTTCGAAGGAATAAAATAATTAGGTGAGCTTTGAAAAATCATCGCAGGTCCCGCGCCCATGAGCCAAGCTATCGGCTAAGCGTGCCAAAGCTTAACAAGCGGCCCGTTTGTGCCTGAAAGTGGATCCGACGCCGGAAAGAGCACCTGGTGCATTTGCTGCAATCCGTCTGTAGTCAGCGCGACACGGCTAATGCCGATATCCTCATGCGGAGGATAGGCGCCGACGACGAGAAAATCGGCGCTCGCTTCGATCTTGCAATGTCCGGTGCCAGCGGGTAACACGACCACGTCGCCAGCTTGCACGGTGACCTCACGGCCAATCGTACCTGGTCCGCCCAGTATCAGCCGCGCTTGCCCTGCGGCGAATCCCAACACCTCGTGTGTCGACGGATGGAAATGGTGAAAGTCATAAATGCCGTTTCGCCATTGCGGCGGCCAGCCGTTTGCCGCGAATGCCTGTTCGAACAGCGAGGCCGGATCGGGACCGACGGGCTTGATCGCTGACCGGTAGACGAGTACGGGTAGGTGCTGGTTGTTCGGAATCCAGCCGTTAGCCGCGAAATTGAGCGTTTCGGGTTGAACGACGCGCGGGCTCGATGTGTCGGCGAAGGCGACGGTACCTGTCGCGGGGAATAGTCCACCAACGGCTAGAGCGGCGTTAAAGCGTCTGCGTTTAATGTTCGTCATCTGTCTATACCCCCACAAAATGAAACGACATGTGACTCAATTCTTTAGTGCACCGTAGTACGCGCGATCGTCAGCGGCGGTTAATCGCTTGCGAGCGTGGCAACCGCCCGCTGACGCGCCGGGTCGAAGAACATGCTTAGTCGTGACGCGGATGCGAGCTGCAGCCTTTAATAAGCGTGGAGCACATTGATCACGCGCTTCGCCAGCAGTGGGGCGGCATTGCGGCCATATTCGGCCATATGCGCCGAGGCGGCATGCGCTTTCAATGCGTCGGCGCTTTCCCAGCGCTCGACGACGGCAAACGTATCGTTGCCGAGCGGTGTCTGAAACCCACCGAAATCGGGCACGTCGACGACCGCTTCGTAGCTGATGCAGCCCGTTTCCGCCAGCACTGCTGGACGGTTCTTGTTAAAGAGCGCGAGCACGACCTCCCGTTGGCCAGGTTGAGCAGTGATGGTGGCAAAGACATGGATCATTCGGGCATTCTCCGAGTATGGTTTGACGGCGGATCGCCGCCAGCCATCATAGCGGGGTTTGCTCACACATGCTGCGCGGCAAACTACCCGGGAGTCCTCGGCGCTGAAGGCGAATTCCTTCGGGCGCAGCCTGGAAAAAGGCCCCACCCGGAGAGGGCGGGGCAAATCGCTTTTGGAGTGCGCCACCACCTGGTAGGCGCCTGGATACATTAGCGGCTCGTGGCTAGCACATGAATGCCCCGATTTCGCAAAAGACATTTCCAATAAACGGCATGGCGCGATTCAGATTGGAATAGCCAGGCGGCAGGCCTTTTTGAGTCGTGGCTCGCGCTTAGCGTGGAAGCGTCGAGAGGTATGCGGCAGCGGCCTCTATCTGTGTATCCGTCATTTGCGCCGCGACCGCAGTCATCGACCCAGGCTTTACCGCACCTTTCTTCGCACGAGCCTGAAACTCGTGCAAACGTTCCACCGTAAAACTGGCCGGCTGTCCTGCAATGCTCGGGAAGCGCGCGCCATTGCCTGTTCCGCCAACTGCGTGGCAGGCGAAACACGCTGCCAGACTCGCGCCGTCGCCAGCCTGGGCGAGTTGCCGTCCCGTTTCGACCTGCGCGGCGTTTGGCGCCGCGGCTGCCTGCGCGAGCGGGGGGTGTTGTGCTGCAAAGTAGTCGGCAAGTTGGCGCATGTCGTTATCGGACAGGTTCTGCGCGATGGACTGCATCACCGGGCTCGCGCGCGTACGGTCCTTGAACATCGATAAGGCATGGGCAAGATAGTCGGCGTTCTGCCCCGCGAGCCGAGGTATCGCGCCTGTCGATGAGCCTTCTCCGGCAGCACCGTGGCACGCGGCACACGTGGCGACAAGGCCGCCATGCAGATCGGTTGCAGGAGGAGGCGTCGCAAAGGCGGGCGAAGCGCCGAGCCATTCAGCGCCCAGTATCAATACGAGCGCGGCGAGGGCCTTACGGAACACGACGCGGGCCACACTTGCTCGCGTCGCTTGTAATTCGATCGGGTTTGAAAGAATGTCGGATGCCGGAAGCCCGTGGCTGCGTTGGTCGCACCGTGGTGCGGACGAAACCGCGGTTGAAGTGGTTGCCATCGGATACGTTGCGTTGAAGGAGGGTGGGCGCCCATTATTTCGGTGATCGCCAGCGTGCGCAAAGTTGGATATTTCGATTGCGGCTATTGAGCGTTTCTATAGTGGGGTCGCCATCGTCTGGAGCTGGGCAATCATCCCGATGGAGGACGGGGGCATCGTGTTGCCGGCGCGTCGAAAACTTTGCGACCGCAGGGCAGGTCAGGGATGTCGTTTTGCGCGGTTGTGATTCGTCGTAGGGTAAGCAGACTACCGGGCACCGGCTGTTCGGCCCGTTTCCGTCCTGATCCGAGGTGACCACGATGACAATAAAGCTCTATGCGCATCCCTTTTCCTCTTACTGCCAAAAGGTTCTGACCGCGTTGTACGAAAACCAGACGCCGTTCGAGTATTGCCAGCTGTCCCACGACAAGCCGCAGTTGTGGGCGGAACTTGCGCAGCTGTGGCCGTTCAGGAAGTTTCCGGTCCTCGTCGACGGCGGCCGTACAGTGACCGAGGCGACCATCATCATCGAGTACCTGAGCCTCTACCACCCGGGGCCGGTGTCGTTGCTGCCGACGGACCCGCGCGCCGCGCTCGAGGCGCGCAGCATGGACCGCTTTTTCGATAACTACATCTCGACGCCGCAGCAAAAGGTGGTCGCCGATAGCTTGCGTCCGGAAGGCGAGCGCGATCCCCGCGGCGTCGCCGACGCCCGCGCGATGCTCGACACGGCGTACGCCTGGCTCGACAAGACCATGGCCGGCCGCGAATGGGCTGCCGGCGACCGCTTCACCCTCGCCGATTGCGCGGCCGCGCCGTTCCTGTTCTATGCGGATTGGACGCATCGCATCGATCCGTCGTTCGAGCAGGTGCTGGCGTATCGGCGACGGCTGCTGGCCCGGCCATCTTTTGCCCGTGCGGTCGACGAGGCGCGTCCCTATCGGCCGCTGTTTCCGCTCGGCGCGCCGGATCGCGACTGACCTGACCACGATTGAGGGGGAGGCGCGCGGCGGCTCATGGGACGGCGGGGGCGCCAGCGCACCGCCCCCGCCGCAGCTAGCACCAAGGGATTGTTAGCCATCGGGTAACTATGATTTCATCCTATCGACATAGACTTACAATAGGGTTCCCCTAGAATTGACTCCAACGAAGCGCCGCACCGAGTAGCGTGCAGCGCACCCGTAATTCAGTATGTCATTGGAGTCCCATCATGAAAACCAAACTGATCGCAGCATTGCTCGTCGCAGTTTCGGCATCCGTTGCTGCTCCCGCTTTTGCCAGCGGATACGGTCCGGCACCGTTCTATCATCCGTCGGTTGGCGCACCGGTTTCGCAACGCGGCCAGAGCGCCGTAGCGATTGCCGCTGAGCGCAATAGCACGGACAACGTCCCGGCCGACACTTCTTACGGCGGGG
>JBEKNG010000435.1:0-5411 GCA_049523075.1 Paraburkholderia sp. | reverse complement strand
AAGCAGGCGGCAGCTTGCGCGCTGGCGCAACCGAGAATCCGGTCCTGCTCACCCGCGCCATCAAGCAGCGGCTCGTGAACGTGACCTGCGGCGGTGCGCCGGCTTATGTGTGGCCCGGTGGCGGCATCACGGTGATGGTCGATGTGACGCGCATGCCGGATCGTTCGTTCGGCACGGTACCCACGCCTGCGATTGTCGCGCCGATCGAATTCACCATGAGCTACGACATCTACCGCGACCTCGGTGGGCATCTCGATGCGGTGCGTTCGCTGGAAAGCGTACTGGCAAACGGACCTGACCACGTCGAAGGGGCGCCGCATGCACGTCGCATCCTGGCGCGTCACCCTGATAACCCATGGCCGGTCGGCATGCCGCCGATGCTGGGATGACGACCATGACCGCGACCCGCGCCCAACTCGACTCCACACGCTGGCACTTGCAGCACGGTCCGATCGATCTGATCATCGGCGCCGATGGCGAGGCCGCGGCCGTGCAGGCCGCGCATGAAGCGTGCTGGCGGCGCTTTACGGGCGTCCTGAGCGAGTTGGTCGCGGAACTGCCGTGCCTGCGGCGACCCGTGCAGCACGACGCGGTGAGGCGGCCATGCGAGGGCAGTGTCGCGAGCCGCATGTGGGACGCAAGCTTTCCGCACCGGGCGCGCTATATCACGCCGATGGCCGCCGTTGCCGGCAGTGTCGCGGATGAATTGATCGCGGCGTTCGAGCGGCCTGGTGTGTCGCGCGCGTTCATCAACAACGGTGGCGATATTGCGCTGTATCTGAGCGAGAGCCAGCAGTACCGTATCGGCGTGTTCACCGATTTGGGCCGAATTGACGGCGCTCGCCTTGGCAGTGGCCTTCCGCTCGATGCAAACCTGACACTCGACGCTGCCTCGCTGGTGCGCGGTATTGCCACGAGCGGCTGGCGTGGCCGCAGTTTCAGCCTCGGCATTGCGGATAGCGTGACCGTGCTGGCCCGTACCGCCGCCGCCGCCGATGCCGCCGCAACGATGATCGCGAATGCCGTGGATCTGAAACACGCCGATATCGTCCGCCAACCGGCCTCTACGCTGAAAGACGACAGCGATCTCGGCGACCTGCTGGTGACGGTCGATGTACCGCCGTTGCCGCAGCCGCTGATCGATTTTGCGCTATCGCGCGGTGCCCAGGAAGCGGCCCGTCTGCACGAACAAGGTTTGATTGAAGGTGCGGCGCTGTTTCTGCAGCGCAGCGTGCGTGTGGTCGGCACGGCCGATCGGCACGCATCGGCGCCGGCCGCTAGGGGTGGCCTGCGCCTGACCCACGACGCCCATTACCCAACGGAGGCTCCGTGTTCGAAATACGCCGCGTGCTGACGCACGTCGAAGACATTTTTCACGAGTTTGGTCCGGCGCCTGCGCATCCGTTGCGCAAGGGCGCGATTGCCGCTGTGATGACCAATCCGTTTGCGGGCCGCTTTGAGGCTGACATCCAGCACGCCATGGAAGCGCTCAAGCCGATTGGCATCGATATGGCGCAGCGGCTGCTGGCGGCAATGGCCGTCCCGCACGCAGCGATCGAAAGCTACGGCAAGGGCGCGATTGTCGGCTCGGCCGGCGAGCTCGAACACGGCGCATTGTGGCATGTGCCAGGCGGTTATGCGATGCGCGAATTGCTGGAGAAGAACGGCGTACCGACCAATGCGATCGTGCCTTCCACCAAGAAGGTGGGGGCGCCGTCCACGGCACTCGACGTGCCGATGACCCACGTCAACGCGAGCTACGTGCGCAGCCACTTCGATGCGATCGAAGTACGGGTGCCGGGCGCGCCGGCTGCGGACGAGGTGGTCTATATCCTCGTGATGAGTACCGGACAGCGCGTGCATGCGCGCGTCGGCGGCCTCGCGAAAGACGCCATCGTCGGCAAGGACGGCCTGCGCTAATCCGCAGCGACGTCAACGCAAACATCCCGAACGCAAACACAGCGAACCCATACACGGAGAGCGAAATGGCAATCAAGCTTCGCAAGCTGGTAGTACAGGTGGATGAAACACGCATTGAAATGGGTCAGTCGATCGATCCGCCCGTGCGGCGCGCGGTCGCCATTGCGGTAATCGAGAACCCTTATGCAGGCCGCTTCGAACCCAGGCTGGATGCGCTGATCGACGCGGGCGAAGAACTCGGCGCGCTGCTCGGCAAGAAATGCGTCGAGGCGCTGGGCATCGCGCCGGGCGATGCGCAAAGTTACGGCAAGGCCGCGATTGTCGGCGAAGCGGGCGAACTGGAGCACGCTGCCGCGATCCTGCATCCGAAGCTTGGCGCGCCACTGCGCGTCGCCGTGGAAAAGGGCGCGGCGCTGGTGCCGTCGGCGAAGAAGATGGGCACGCTCGGGACGGCGATCGACGTACCACTCGGCCACAAGGACGCCGCTTTCGTGCGCAGTCACTTCGACGCCATCGAAGCACGCGTCTCCGATGCGCCGCGTGCCAACGAAATCGTGGTGGTGGTCGCGGTGACCGCTTCGGGTCGGCCGCTGCCGCGCATCGGCGGATTGCAGGTCAGCGAAATTAAAGGCGAAGATGGTTTGCGCTGAATAATTTCGCTGGTAGTGTCCTGCGCATTGGATGGATTGCATGCCGCTGAGGGTTACGATGCTTTCGAATCTGCTGGTACAACTGGTCAACGGACTCGCCGATGCGTCGACGCTGTTTCTCGTCGCCGCGGGCCTGTCACTGATCTTCGGCGTGACGCGCATCGTCAACTTCGCGCACGGCTCGTTCTATATGTTCGGCATTTACGTCGCCTATAGCATTGCCAGCCGTTTCGGCCAGACGACGGGCGGCTTCTGGCTCTCCGTGCTGGCCGCCGCGCTGGTCGTCGCGGTACTCGGCGCGCTGGTCGAAATGATCGTGTTACGGCGCATCTATCAGGCACCCGAACTGTTCCATCTGCTTGCGACCTTCGCGCTGGTGCTGATCTTCCGTGACGCCGCGCTCTGGCTGTGGGGCCCCGAGGATCTGTTCGGCCCGCGTGCGCCCCATCTGGCCGGCGCGGTCAATCTGCTTGGCCATTCCCTGCCCACTTACGACATCGCCCTCATCGTGATCGGTCCGCTGGTGCTGCTGCTGCTCTGGTATGGCCTTACACGCACGCGCTGGGGCACGCTGGTGCGTGCGGCGACGCAGGATCGCGAAATGCTCGGCGCGCTCGGTATCAATCAGGCGTGGCTTTTCACTGGTGTGTTTTTTGTGGGGGCGTTTCTCGCGGGACTGGGCGGGGCGTTGCAGGGGCCTCGCATGTCGGCGAACCTGTCACTTGATCTCGAGACGATCGGCAATGCGTTCGTAGTAGTGGTGGTGGGCGGCATGGGTTCCATCCCCGGTGCCTTCGTCGCAGCGTTGTTGATTGCCGAGATCAAGGCGCTGTGTATCGGCATTGGACATGTGTCGATTGGCGGGATCGATTTTTCGCTGAGCCGCTTCACCCTGGTGGCGGAGTTTGTCGTGATGGCCGTCGTGCTCATCGTGCGGCCTTGGGGCTTGCTGGGACGTGCCAGCGCGGCGGTGCGTGGCATGGCCGCGCCGGACACCCCGTTGCGGCCCGCCGGCAAGCGTCTCAAATGGCTGGCCGCGGTGGTGTTGGCGGTGCTGGTGCTGGCACCGCTCGCAGCGAGCGCGTTTCCGTATATGCCCATCCTGCTGGTCGAAATCCTCATTGCGGTGCTGTTTGCGACCAGCCTGCACTTCATCATGGGGCCGGGCGGCATGCATTCGTTCGGACATGCGGCGTATTTCGGGCTCGGCGCGTATGGCGCAGCGCTCTTTCTCAAAGTCCTGAATCTGCCGATGGAAGCAGCGCTCTTGCTCGGGCCATTGCTCGCGCTCGGCGGGGCTCTCGTGTTCGGCTGGTTTTGCGTGCGGCTCTCAGGCGTCTATCTGGCGATGCTGACGCTCGCGTTTGCGCAGATTGTCTGGTCAGTGGTGTTCCAGTGGGATGACGTGACCGGCGGCAGTAACGGCGTACTCGGATTGTGGCCGTCGAACTGGCTGTCCTCGCCGGTCGCTTATTACTACCTGACGCTCGCGTGTGTCGCGGTGTGTGTCTGGTTGTTGCGGCGCATGCTGTTTTCTCCGCTTGGCTACGCGATGCGGGCTTCGCGCGATTCCGGGCTACGCGCCGAGGCAATCGGGATCGACGTCAAGCGGGTGCAATGGGTGTCGTTTGTGATCGCTTCGGTGTTCTGCGGGCTGGCTGGCTCCCTGTATGCGTTTTCGAAGGGCACGATTTCGCCGGAAGTCATTAGCGTCAGCCGTTCCGTCGACGGACTCGTGATGGTGCTGCTCGGCGGCCTGCAGACCCTTGCCGGTCCGATCGTCGGCGCTGCGATTTTCACATGGCTGCAGGATACGGTCGCGCGTCAGACCGATTACTGGCAGGCGCTGCTCGGCTTCGCCATCCTGTTGCTGGTGATCGCATTCCCACAGGGCATTGTGGGCTTCATCCGCGACCGCTTCGGCGATGACGACATCGGCACGAAGAACGGTCACGCAGGCGGTGCACCGGAAACGGATCGCGCCAATGTGCCTTCACCTTCACCCTCGCAAGCGACCGCGATGAAGGAGGGTCTATGAGCCTCTTGCGCGTGTCGGGTTTGTCGAAATCGTTCGGTGGACTTAAGGCTGTCGACGACGTGTCGTTCGATCTCGAAGCCGGTCAACTGCTCGCCCTGCTAGGCCCGAACGGCGCCGGCAAATCGACCTGCTTCAACATGGTCAACGGCCAACTGAGGCCGTCCTCCGGTTCGATCCGGCTCGACGATCACGAGCTCGTCGGCATGCGGCCGCGCGATATCTGGCGGCTCGGCGTGGGCCGCACGTTCCAGATTGCGGCGACCTTCAACTCGATGACCGTGCTCGAAAACGTGCAGATGGCGCTGGTGTCGCGCGAACGCAAACTGTTCGGCCTGTGGAAACCGGCGGGATCGTGGTACGCCGACGAAGCGCTCAGCCTGCTCGAACAGGTCGGCATGGCCGCCGACGCGCATCGTGCCTGCGGCGTGCTGGCCTACGGCGACGTCAAGCGCGTCGAACTCGCCATCGCCATGGCGAACCGTCCGAAGCTGCTGCTGATGGACGAGCCTACCGCCGGCATGGCGCCCAAAGAGCGCAACGATCTGATGGCACTGACCAAGCGCCTTGTCACCGAGCACAAGATCGGCGTGCTGTTCACCGAACACAGTATGGACGTGGTATTCGCGTACGCCGACCGCATGATCGTGCTGGCGCGCGGCAAACTGATTGCGCAAGGCAGCGCCGATACGATTCGCAACGACGCTCGCGTGCAGGAAGTGTATTTCGGCACCGGCAAGACCTTCCAGGCGCATGCAGCGCTCGACCATCAGGACGGCCAGGCGGGTCATCAAGGGGTGTGGCAA
>JBEKNG010000434.1:0-5426 GCA_049523075.1 Paraburkholderia sp. | reverse complement strand
CCTTGGGACATAAAAAAAGCCCCGCCGAAGCGGGGCTTTGATACTGCGGTAATTTGGAGCTTACTGCTTCGAAGTTCCGACAACTTCGACTTCCACGCGACGATCCGGTGCGAGGCAGGCGATAAGTTGCTTGCGGTTCTTCTGGTTGCAACCGGTCGTAACCGGGTTGCGCTTGCCCTTGCCTTCCGTGTAGATGCGGTTAGCTTCGATGCCCTTGCTCACCAGGTAGGCCTTGACAGCTTGAGCACGGCGCAGCGACAGGCGGTCGTTGTACTTGTCCGACCCGATACGGTCCGTGTAGCCCGTTGCAACCACGACTTCCAGGTTCAGGCCTTCGATCTTCGATGCGAGATCATCCAGCTTTTCCTTGCCACCCGGCTTCAGGATAGCCTTGTCGAAGTCGAACAGAGCGTCAGCTTGGTACGTAATCTTTTGGCTTTGGATAACCGGAGCCGGTGCCGGCGGCGGTGCCGGCGGGGTCGGTGCCTGAGCAACCAGGGCGCCATCGCACTTTGCGTTAGCGGTTGCCGGCGTCCAGAATGCATCGCGCCAGCAGAGTTCGTTCGTGCCGTTCATCCACACGTACTCGCCCGTGCCGTTCACCCAGTTATCGTTCGTAGCTTGTCGCGACGCTGGCACTGACTGTGCCATTGCGGATGCAGCCATAACTGCGGTAGCTGCAATGAACGCGAGCTTTGAAAGTTTATTCATATTTCTCCTCTCGAAATTGAGATTACCGCAGGTTTACTGCGAGCTTGTTGACGATGACAAGTCATACATTGCTCGAAGTATAACATTGGTGCGGAACAAAAAACGTGGTGTGTAGACTTCGAGCCGTGTCTAACTCTTTGTGCGTTGGCATTTTGCCATATCGTTCCCTTCCCACGTAAAAAAATCTGCCCCCTTTCGATGCCCCTGTCCGATTGTGGTGCATGCGCAACAGAAGCCCGCGCGGAGAGCGGCGCGGCCCGCCAGCCATGGCTGCGAGCCGAATAAGGGCCAGCATAAATCGGGCCTGCTCACGTCTGTCTCTGGATTCGCCCAGGAGCCTCTGGTGCGCTTCCCACTAATAGGTATACGTACCCCCGGCGGGAGTGGATGCCCGGCATGTTAGAATCGCGTGATGCGCTGCGCCTGCAGCGCCTACGCGAAGGCGGGGTTCCGCCAGCGTCTTCGCACGTAAAAGATACGGATAATGGATCAATTCGCCAAAGAGACTCTGCCAATCTCCCTAGAGGAGGAAATGCGCCGTTCGTATCTCGATTACGCGATGAGCGTGATCGTGGGGCGTGCGCTTCCGGACGTGCGCGATGGCCTGAAGCCGGTGCACCGGCGCGTGCTGTACGCGATGCACGAGCTGAACAACGACTGGAACCGAGCTTACAAGAAGTCGGCGCGTATTGTCGGCGACGTGATCGGTAAATATCACCCGCACGGTGACACGGCTGTCTACGACACGATCGTCCGGATGGCGCAGAACTTCTCTCTCCGCTACATGCTGGTGGACGGTCAGGGCAACTTCGGTTCGGTCGACGGCGACAACGCCGCGGCGATGCGGTACACCGAAATCCGCATGTCCAAGATCGGCCACGAGTTACTCGCCGACATCGACAAGGAAACGGTCGACTTCACGCCGAACTACGATGGCAGCGAAAACGAACCGGCCATCCTTCCGGCGCGCATCCCCAATCTGCTGATCAATGGCTCGTCCGGGATCGCGGTGGGGATGGCAACGAACATCCCGCCGCACAACCTGAACGAAATCGTCGACGCCTGTCAGCATCTGCTGAAGAACCCGGAAGCGACGATCGACGAGTTGATCGAAATCGTTCCGGCGCCTGACTTCCCGACGGCCGGCATCATCTACGGCGTGGCGGGCGTGCGAGACGGCTATCACACCGGCCGTGGCCGCGTTGTGATGCGCGCGCTCACGCACTTCGAGGACATCGACCGCGGCCAGCGGATGGCGATCATCGTCGACGAGTTGCCGTACCAGGTGAACAAGCGCTCGCTCCTCGAGCGCATCGCCGAACTCGTCAATGAGAAGAAGCTTGAGGGCATTTCGGACATCCGCGACGAGTCCGACAAGAGCGGCATGCGTGTCGTGATCGAGCTGAAGCGCGGCGAAGTGCCCGAGGTCATCCTCAACAATCTGTACAAGGCGACCCAGCTTCAGGACACCTTCGGCATGAACATGGTCGCGCTGGTCGACGGCCAGCCGAAGCTGCTGAATCTGAAGGAAATGCTCTCGTGCTTCCTGTCACACCGGCGGGAAGTGCTGACGCGGCGGACGGTTTACGAACTGCGTAAGGCGCGCGAACGCGGTCACGTGCTGGAAGGCCTGGCCGTGGCGCTCGCTAATATCGACGAGTTCATCGCCATCATCAAGGCCGCGCCTACGCCGCCTATCGCGAAGCAGGAGTTGATGAACCGCCCGTGGGATTCGTCGCTGGTGCGCGAAATGTTGTCGCGCGCCGAAACGGAAAATGCCTCGGCCGGCGGTCGCGAAGCGTATCGCCCGGAAGGCTTGAACCCCGCGTTCGGCATGCAGTCCGACGGCCTCTACCGCCTGTCCGACACCCAGGCTCAGGAAATCTTGCAGATGCGTCTGCAACGCCTGACCGGTTTGGAGCAGGACAAGATCATCGGCGAGTACCGCGAAGTGATGGCCCAAATCGCCGACCTGCTCGACATCCTGGCACGCCCGGAACGCATTACGGCGATCATCGTCGACGAACTCACCTCGATCAAGGCCGAATTCGGCGACGCCCGCCGCTCGAAGATCGAACTGAATGCGACCGAGCTGAACACCGAAGACCTGATCACGCCACAGGACATGGTCGTGACCATGTCGCATGCGGGTTATGTGAAATCGCAGCCGTTGTCCGAATATCGCGCCCAGAAGCGCGGAGGTCGCGGCAAACAGGCGACTTCCATGAAGGAAGACGACTGGATCGACACGCTCTTCATCGCCAACACGCACGACCACATCCTGTGCTTCTCGAACCGCGGCCGCGTCTATTGGGTCAAGGTCTATGAAGTGCCGCAGGGCTCGCGCAACTCGCGCGGCCGTCCGATCGTCAACATGTTCCCGCTGCAGGACGGCGAGAAGATCACGGTGGTCCTGCCGGTCAAGGAGTTTTCGGCCGACAAATACGTGTTCATGGCCACCGCGTTAGGAACGGTAAAAAAGACGCCGTTAGAAGCCTTTAGTCGGCCGCTGCGCAAGGGTATTATTGCGGTCGGTCTGGATGACGGTGATTACCTGATCGGCGCGGCTATCACCGATGGTCAGCACGACGTGATGTTGTTCTCTGATTCGGGCAAGGCAGTTCGCTTCGACGAGAACGACGTGCGTCCGATGGGCCGGGAAGCCCGGGGCGTGCGCGGCATGCAGCTTGACGATGGGCAGCAGGTCATTGCGCTGCTGGTCGCCGGCGACGAGCAGCAGTCAGTGCTCACTGCCACGGAGAACGGCTTTGGCAAGCGCACTCCGATCACTGAGTACACCCGCCATGGGCGTGGTACGAAGGGAATGATCGCGATCCAGACGTCGGAGCGCAACGGCCGTGTCGTTGCCGCGACGCTGGTGGATCCGGAAGCCCAGATCATGCTGATTACCAATACAGGCGTGCTGATCCGCACGCGCGTGTCGGAAATCCGTGAAATGGGCCGCGCAACCCAAGGTGTTACACTCATCAGCCTTGATGAAGGGACGAAGCTTTCCGGCCTGCAGCAGGTTGCTGAGGCTGAAGCCGATGTGGAGGGTGACGCTGAAGGTTCCGCTGACGGTGACGAAAGCGGTGAGGAAGGCGGAGCAGCCTGATTCGCGCCGGCAATCATGTATAGGGTGAACGCTGCGGGGACGCAGATAGGTGCATCGGGCCGATGCGCAGTCCACGCAGCAAGCAGTTCGACTAATTTCTCTTAGGGAGTGATGATGCAAAAAGGATTCAAACAGTTGATGTTGCTGGCTGCTTTCGTACCGGCATTTGCAATGGCGCAGGCACTTCAGACGCAGACGCCGAATCCGGCGGACAACAGCACGGCTGCTCCCGCGCCGGTTGATCCGGCCAAGCAAGCTGCCATCAAGGATCTACTGGACGCGATCGACGCGCAAAAGCTCGTCGGCGCAATTGGTAACAGCGCACAAATGCAAGCCAAGCAACTGGTTCCGGCCATTTTGTCGGACGCTTTGACCGAAAACAAGACGATGACGGACAAGCAGAAGCAAGCTTCCGTCCCGACGCTGCAGAAGAATGCTGTGCCGAAGCTGGTTGACTCGGCAGGCCAGGTCTTCGCAACGGACAGCTTCCGTCAGGACGCGATGCAAGCTCAGTACGACGCTTACGCGAAGTACTACTCGACGTCGGAAATCAAGGATCTGACGGCGTTCTACAAGAGCCCGACGGGCCGCAAGTTCATCCAGGTTCAAGACCAGGTTGGCCGCGACGTCGTGAATGGTCTGATGCAAAAGTACATGCCGCAATCGATCAAGGCAACGCGTGCTCAAGCTGACCAGGAAGTCGCTTCGGTCAAGCCGGCCAAGTAAGCAGGTCGATCAGGCTTTGCTGATGTCACGCTAGCCGGCCGGCCACAGGCGCCTCACTGCGCCACGGTTTGGCGGGGTAGCGGCGTCAATGCGATAATGGCCGTTTGCGCACACGCGCAGACGGCCATTTTCTTTTCGGGCGCGAATCCGCAAGGCTGATTCGCTGTGCGCCCGGTTCAGGGATTTCACGATGCGCGTCTTTAATTTCTCAGCCGGACCTGCGGCCATGCCCGAAGAAGTGCTGCGCCACGCCGCCGACGAGATGCTCGACTGGCACGGCAGCGGCATGGGCGTGATGGAAATGAGCCATCGCGGCAAAGAATTCATGTCGATCCATGAAGAAGCGTTGACGGACCTGCGCGATCTGCTCGACGTGCCTGCAAGCCATCGAATCCTGTTTTTGCAGGGCGGAGGTCTGGGCGAAAACGCTATCGTGCCGCTGAACCTGTTCGGTTCGAAGCCGCGCGCCGACTTCGTGGTGACGGGCTCCTGGTCGCAAAAGTCGTTCAAGGAAGCGCAAAAGTACGGCACCGTGCATCTGGCTGCGAGTGGCGAGACCGCCGACGGCTTTACGCGTGCGCCGACGCGCGCCGAATGGCAATTGTCTGATGATCCAGCCTACGTGCATCTGTGCACGAACGAGACGATCCACGGCGTCGAAACCTTCGAAATTCCCGACCTCGGCAACATTCCGCTGGTGGCCGACGCGTCGTCGCATATCCTGTCGCGACCCATGGACATCGCCAAATATGGCGTACTGTTCGGTGGGGCGCAGAAGAACATCGGCATGGCGGGCGTCACCGTGGTGATCGTGCGTGAGGACATGCTGGATCGGGCGATGACCGTTTGCCCGTCGGCGTTCGAGTGGAAAACC
>JBEKNG010000433.1:0-5444 GCA_049523075.1 Paraburkholderia sp. | reverse complement strand
TCTTGCGGTCCCCGGCAAAGAGGCGCTCTAGCCGATGGACCGTCGCTTCGAGTAACGATTCGTCACCGAACAAGCTGATCAGCTGTTTGGGGCTTTGCTCGCGCGACAACGGCCAAAGCCGTGTGCCCGAGCCGCCCGCGAGAATCACCGGCTGGACGGTGCAGCCTTCGATTGCTTCGGATACTAGCGTGTGCTGCGTGACCGGCGATGCAAAATCGTTCATTCGATCCTCTCCCCAATGCACAATCCCGGAACCCCGTGACCCGGATTAAATCCGATTCATCAGGTGTGATAGCTCGATTGGAGCATGCGCAAGCGACCCACATCTGTTCGCACCCCCACACTGCCGCGCCGGCCCGGCAGCTGTTCGACTCGCCCGTGCGAACGCGCGAGCGCCGATGAAGAAAAGGCATCTCGGCGCAACTTTCGGCCACCCATGAAGAACGATTAGAATGCCGAAATAATTAAAATTCTTACTATCTGATCGGATAACCCGCGAACTTTTGATGCCCCGTCATCGCCCGGCCGCTACGCACACGACATGTCAAACCGACCGATAGCGCTCCGTGATCGAGGAACGGCCCTTCCATCTTGCGAAAGCCGAACTGCTCATAGAAGGCACACAGACCTACTGGCGCAGTCACCCGCACAACGGTTCCTGGCCAGCGCTCCGCCGTCGCCCGCAGAACCCTCTCGATCAGCGCCTCAGCCGTGCCGTCGCAGCGCCTCGCAGGGCTTGTCAGCACCTTGTCAAGCACCACTTGCGGAGCTTCCGCATCGCCGGGCCGGACCCGTGCGTAAGCGATGATGGGCATCGGACGAGACATATCTTCGGCCGCGAAAATATGCAATGCACATTCGTCGTGCCCATCGGCATCGAGACACAGATGTGACTGTTCGACGACGAACACCGCACTGCGCGCGCGCATGATCAGATACAGCTCACGCACCGTGCACTGTTCGAATTCGAGCGTCTTCCAGTTCATCACGTTTTTCCGACGATTCACTCGTCGAAACCAGGCCGTTGCCATGCATGCAAGGTACGCTGGCCACCCGTTCCAACTCCGTGCGCAATCGCACCGACGATACGACGTCACAATTAGCTAAACGCGAACAACCGGCGTGAACAGCCGGACGCGAGCCGGGGTGTAGTCGATTCGCTCGTCCGGCCCACAAGCGCATGGCACGCTCTCGCGCAGGTATTGCGCCCGGTCCAGCTTGTCATCACCGACGAAGGCCTGAACGGTCTCGGCCTACACCTCATCAATGACACCAATAAGTCGTTGCAGACGCAACTTGAACCCTTCTGCCCGAGCAACGGTAGTGTGAAGGTTGCATCGGCAACTACCACGGTCAACCTCGCGCAACACGGCAAGCGCATAGATCGGGTCGCAAGCGTTCTACCTGCCCGAACGATTCGCCTCGTGCCGTTTAACGCGAACGATACAGAAGCCGCACCCGCAGGCGAGGTATGCGGAATCAATACTGGCACGTCGGCTTTCTATCGATGACGCTGCAAGCTGAACACCCAACTCCTCCACGACGCGCATAAAACCTCGCTCTACGCGAATCTTTCGCGCCATTTCGCGAAGCGTGTTTCAACCTCTAACACGTCGCCAAAAATCGGTTCCGTGCGTCAACCCACGTAACGGGTGGAACACATCTGAATCAATTCTGAGTCATCCCGGACGGCCTCGCTTAGTGCCTGTATAGCTGGCATTTCCGGGTTGACTCACGCGCCTCCGGCGCCATCTTTACAAACATTAATTCAATAACATCAACGACTTGCACATACAAATTTGCGCTCTGCGAACGTTTCGGTTGCGCGGACGGGTGGTGCAGAATTGAAACAAAAACGCAGATTTTGCAGCGCAATGCACCACTGACCGTTTCGCTGCGCCGCACCAGTACTCACTTTTGAGCTCACTGGCACGGTCCTCGCTAAATGAGAAGCGCAACACTGACGCCGGCGTACACAACACAAAATAGCGCCGGCGCGCAAAGGCCATACGGGGCCCCCACTGTTCATCCATAGCCGCTCACCAGGCGGCAACACAACACGGATGCAGTGACGGGTAAAAAAATCAAGGAGCTGCCTCACGCGGCTCCGCGCGAGGACCGATCATGCTTACTCTTCAATCCGATCTGCACGGCAATCATTTGCTTGGCGCACTGCCCTCCCACGAGTGGCAAGCCATGGCTCCGCATCTCGAGCTGGTACATCTGCGCACCGAACAGCTTCTATGCGATTCCGGACAACGTATCCATCACGTTTATTTTCCGACCACCGCGATCATCTCAATGTTGTCGACAATGGAAGATGGTAGCTCGGTCGAGATTGCTGCGGTTGGACGAGAAGGCATGACAGGCGTCCCGGTATTGACGGGTGGCGAAACCATGCCTAACCGCGTGCAGGTGCAAAGTGCTGGTTTCGCTTACCGCATGACGGCGCAAGCGCTCAGTCAGCAGTTCATGCGCTCCGATCTGGTGCGCCGCCTGATGATGCTCTACATGCATGCGCTGCTGACCCAGGTGGCACAGACAGCCGCGTGCAATCGCCATCACTCACTGAACAAGCAGCTATGCCGCTGGCTGCTGATCGAGATCGATCGCGTCGCCACGAACGAGTTGACCGTCACGCAGCAACTGATCGCGGATATGCTCGGCGTACGCCGCGAGGGCATCACCGAAGCAGCGGGCAAGCTGCATGACGAAGGCCTGATTCATCACAGCCGCGGCCATATCAAGGTACTCGACCGCAAGGCGCTGGAAGCGCGAGCATGCGAATGTTACGGGCTCGTGAAGCGCGAGTTCGACCGGCTGCTGCCGCGCCTTCATCAAGCCGAGGCGGTGAGCTAGGCGGTAGCGTTTGCCTTTCGTCAGGCGCCGCAGCGAGCCGACATCGCGCTTGTCGAACTTTGACTTCAATATGCTTGCTTCGCAGAGTGACGCCGCTGCCCCGGACGCAGCCATCAGGCGAGTACCCGTTGCTGGAATGAACGTGTGACTGCCTGCTGGCCGCGATCGTCTTCGGCGTGCCGGGCCTTCGACCGCGTCCGAGCGCGTCCCTAAGCTACTTCGCAGCAATCCCGGCAGAGCAACCTTCGGGAATTTCAAAGAGACTGCCAAAGCTCGAAAATGTCCTCTTCTCTTCTTACACCGCCCTCTGCACAAGAAGTGCATGTCTGGCAGTGGGATCTCGATGTCTGCGGTGGCGATTTTGAGTCGTACTGGGCAACGCTATCGACGCAAGAGCGCGAGCGCGCCGACAAATTCCGCTTCGAACGGCATCGCCGTCGCTTCGTAGCAGGGCGAGGTGAACTCAAGCGGCTCCTCAGCCGCTATCTCCGGTCATCACCGCGGGAGGTCGCTCTTGGCTATGGTTCGGATGGCAAACCTTTCTGCATGATTCAGCCTCCTGAGTGGAGGATCTGTTTCAACCTCAGCCACAGCGAGAATACGGTGGTTCTCGCAATCTCGAGCGGCTTCGAGGTCGGCATCGACGTAGAACATGTCCGCCCGATCGAAGAGAACGTGCCGATCGAAGTATTCTCGCCCCGGGAGCACGCGGAATTCACCGCGTTGCCGGATGCGGAACGGCAAAAGGCCTTCTTTGAATGCTGGGCGCGCAAAGAGGCTTGCCTGAAAGCGCTCGGCACCGGCTTTACCCTGCCACCGGCCCATTTCGAGTTCGATCTCTCCATCCGCGGCGACACGACACCCCGCTTTGTCGGCGGCACGGCGGAGGAAGCGACGCATTGGCGCATTTGCGCCCTGTCATCCAGTCCGACCTGCGCGGGAGCGGTGGCGGCCCGACGCACGGACTGGTCGATGGTCAAAATGAATTGACAGACGGCGTCTGCGTCAGCGTCAGAGAAACGGTCCGCCCGGCGAGAAACCAGCACGGGCGAATTTCAAGCAATGCTGGAACAAACCCGGCCGCGCCTTGCGGCTTGCAGCAATGAAGCTCCTGAGACCGGCAACGCTTCCTGACACTTCAAACATCGCACACGACGCCCTGCATCACGACGCACCTGCTTGCGCCATAGAGCGGCTCAGTTTCATGCCTCGTCCGAAACGTCGGTCGGGTGTGGCGTGCGGTCTGTCCCTGTCCCCCGCCAGGTTTGATCAAAAGTGCCTGACACCGCTCTGGGCGCGCGAGCTCTTCGCGGTTATGTGTTGTTGCATCGTTCGTGTGTGCGACGGCGTACGGATAGGTGCGCTGCGGAAGATTAACTTTCACTTACAGCAACTTTCGCGCTTGAGAACACGGGCTAGGCGCGGATTGCCTCGTGCTACTTGCGACTCGCGGGACCGGCCGCCGTTATGTGCGCTAGCTGCACGCTTATCGCCAGGCGTAGCTCAGTACAAGGCCTTCGTCTAAATTTATTAGAGAGCGGCAAATGTTACACAGAGACAGATATCAAGGGGACCTGGCGAACGGGACGGGTCATGTACCTGGCGTGGCAGCGCGCTTCGATGCCGTAGCTGCGGAGTTTGGCAATCATCTTGCTGTGATCGACACAACGGGTGAAGAAAGTTATGCCGCCCTCGGCGAACGTTCGGCCCGTCTTGCAACCATCCTGCACCGTATGGGACTGGAGCGAGGCGAGCGCTGCGCGATCATGGTTCCGCGCAGCCGGGACACGCTGGCTTTGATTCTGGCGATCCTGCGTCTGGGAGCCGTCTATGTGCCGCTCGACCCGGCCTATCCCCGGGCGCAGCTCGATTTCATCGTTGCCGATTGCTCGCCCAAGCTCGTCATCGCAGCAGGGGCTGCTCTCGCCAGCGTTGGCGACCTGAATGGAGTATGGGTCGATCTAGCGGATCTCGTGGCAGCGTCAGAGGCTGCCGATCCTGCTCCGCTGCAGGCTTCCGGTGGCGACGACCCTGCCTACATCATGTACACCTCCGGCTCGACCGGCAAGCCCAAGGGCGTGATCGTGCCGCACCGCGCGATTCTGCGCCTGGTGCATGGCCAGACCTTCGCCGCCCTCTCGTCGCAGACGCGGTTTCTCAACCTCGCGCCGCTCGCCTTCGATGCAAGCACGCTGGAGATCTGGGGGCCGCTCCTGAACGGCGGCTGCGCCGCTATCGTCAACGAGGTTCAGCCTTCGCTCGACACCATCGCATCTGAGATTGCGCGACTCGGCGTCACGAATGCCTGGTTCACGGCCGGCCTCTTCAATGCGCTTGCCGACTATCGGCTGGAAGCCTTTCTTCCCCTCAAGGAGGCGCTGACGGGCGGGGACGTGCTGTCGCCCGTCCATGTCCGCAAAGTCATGGAGGCCCATCCCCAGCTACAGATCGTCAATGGCTACGGCCCGACCGAGAACACGACCTTCTCCTGCTGCTACCGTATTCCGCGCGGCGGCGAGGCCCTGGCGAATGGCGACGCCATTCCCATCGGCGACGCCATCGCGGGCACGCGCGTCTACATCGTG
>JBEKNG010000432.1:0-5446 GCA_049523075.1 Paraburkholderia sp. | reverse complement strand
CGGTTTGCCAGGCCGCGCGTTCTTTATTCACTCGTTCTCGGCCAGCGCCGATAGCGGCGCGGCGACACTTTCGAGCGATTTCCGCTCCGCATCGACGCCCCAGATCGCGGCTACGACCGCCGCGCCGACCATCAGCGCCGAGCCGACCAGATAACCCGTGAAGACCTCGCTACGTTGATGCGTGTCGATCAGTCGTCCGAAAAATGCGGGCCCGGCAATGCCGCCGAGCGCGGTGCCGAACGCATAGAACACGGCAATCGCCAGCGCGCGGATCTCCAATGGGAACGATTCGCTTACCGTCAGATAGGCGGAACTCGCCGCCGCCGAAGCGAAGAAGAAAATCACCATCCACGCGACCGTCTGCGTCGTGACGGTGAGCAGATTCTGCTCGAACAGATAGCCGCTGATGGTGAGCAAAATGCCGGACAGCGAGTAGGTTGTCGCGATCATCGTGCGCCGGCCGATCACATCGAAGAGACGCCCGAGCACCAGTGGTCCGAGAAAATTGCCGAGCGCGAACGGCAGCAGATACCAGCCAATATGATCGCCCGGCACGTGATAGAAATCCGTGAGCACCAGCGCGTAGGTGAAGAAGATGGCGTTGTAGAAGAACGCCTGCGCGGTCATCATCGACAGCCCAACCAGCGCCCGGCGCCGGTGCAGCGTGAAGATCGTGTAGAAGACCTCACGCAGCGGCGTGTGGTCGCGCGTTCGTAGCCGCAGGCGGCCGAGCGGCTCATCCGTCAAACGATGTCCGGCGCGGCGAAAGCGCGTTTCGATATGCTCGACGATCGTCGTTGCTTCGCGCGCCCCGCCATGTGTGAGCAGCCAGCGCGGGCTTTCGGGGACCCAGGCGCGCATCGGCAGGATAGCGAGCGCGAGTACCGCGCCGATGAAGAAGCACGCGCGCCAGCCCCAATCGGTTGGCAGCAGGTGCGGATCGAGCAGTACCAGCGAGCCCGCCGCACCTATCGCGGCGCCCACCCAGAACGTGCCGTTGATGCCGAGATCGGTCCAGCCACGCACGCGAGCTGGCGTGAATTCCTGGATCGTCGAGTTGATTGCTGTGTACTCGCCGCCGATACCCGCACCCGTCAGGAATCGAAACAGAAGGAAGCTCGCCAGATTCCACGACAGCGCCGTGGCCGCGGTGGCCGCCAGATAGAGCGTCAGCGTGATGAAGAACAGCTTGCGCCGGCCGAGGCGGTCGGTGAGCCAGCCGAAGCCGAGCGCACCGAGCACCGCTCCCGTTATATAGGCGCTTCCGGTCAGGCCAACCTCACTGTTGGTAAAGTGCAGTGTCGGGCTGGCCTTCAGGGCGCTTGCCACCGCGCCGGCCAGCGTCACCTCCAGGCCGTCGAGCAGCCAGGTCACACCGAGGGCGACCACGATCAGCGAATGAAATTGCCCCCACGGCAGGCGGTCGAGCCGCGACGGCAGGTCGGTTTCGATCACAGTGCGGGGATTTTCCTGCAGCGCTGCGGTGGACGGCTCAGTCATTGCGACAAGTCTCCTTTGCTGACCGGCGTCAGCGCTCTAGCGCTCACTCCGGTCCCATGCAAGCGGTCTGGAAATTTGAATAGCGTATCCTGTGCAAATGAGCAATTTGCGTTCCGCCGAACCGGCACACGTTTGCGTAGATGGCCCGCAACGAAACTCTGGGTCGTCCCAACTTTTGTCGCTTTCTGTCGCAGTTGATACTCGCTGCGCTTTCGTGATACAAAGCCCGTCCCCTTCCTGTCCGCGCCAGCCGTGAGCGGCGATTTCTGCCATGACCTATTGCGCGATTGACTTTGGCACCTCGAATTCGGCAGTCGCCGTGCCTGACGGCGCGGCGCAGCGGCTTGCGCCGGTCGAAGGTGCCTACACGACGCTGCCTACCGCCGTCTTCTTCAATGCCGACGAGAACACCCGCGGCTTCGGCCGTGCTGCGCTCGAAGCGTATATCGACGGCTTCGACGGCCGGCTGATGCGTTCGATGAAGAGCATCCTCGGCTCGCCGCTGGCGGAGCACTCTACCGACCTCGGCGATGGCTCGGCGATCAAGTACACCGAAGTGATCGCGATCTTCGTCGACCACCTGAAGCGCTCGGCCGAAGCCAGCGCCGGCGGCCCGATCAGCCGCGCGGTGCTGGGCCGCCCGGTGTTCTTCGTGGATGATGATCCGCGCGCCGACCGACTTGCGCAACAGCAACTGGAAGCGGCCGCGCACTCGGTGGGTTTAAAGGAGATCCACTTCCAGTACGAACCGATCGCCGCAGCGTTTGACTACGAGTCGCATCTGACGGAAGAGGGGCTGGTGCTGGTGGCCGACATTGGCGGCGGTACGTCGGACTTTTCGCTGGTGCGGGTGGGGCCGGAGCGCGTGAAACATGTCGAACGCAAGGGTGACGTACTGGCACATCACGGCGTGCACGTGGCCGGTACGGACTTCGACCGCCGCGTCGAGCTTGCCACCATCCTGCGGGAGCTCGGCTATCAGACGCTGGACCCGGAAGGGCGCGAGATTCCGAACCGGATCTATTTCGACCTCGCCACGTGGCATCTGATCAACACGGTCTACGCCCCCAAGCGCGTCAGCGAACTGGTGCTGATGCGGCATCTGTTTTCCAACGCCCGCCACCACGACCGCCTGATGCGAGTGGTCGATCGGCGTTTGGGGCACGCGCTGGCGGCTCATGCAGAAGAAGCGAAAATCGGCGTCGCAGCGGGCGGCGAGACCATGATCGATCTGGAACTGGTGGAAGAAGATCTGCGGCTCGCCTTCGACGAAGCGCAATTGATCAAGGCGGGGCACGACGAGACGCTGCGCATCGTGCAGGCCGCTCGGGATACGGTCCAAGCGGCCGGTGTGGCGCCCCGCGACGTGGGCGCGATTTACTTCACCGGCGGCTCGACCGGCCTCGCGTTTCTTTCCGGCGCGCTGTCCGCTGCGTTTCCGGATGCCCGGCCGGTCTTTGGCGATCGCCTCGCCAGCGTTGCCACGGGCCTCGGCATTCACGCGCGTCGGCTGTTCGGCTAAAGCGCCCTGACGACGCGTCTTAATGGCGGCGTTGCCGCCGCACGCATCAACTTGAATCACTGCGGCGCGGCCAGACACTTCCGCACGCATTCTCATCAGACATAAAAAAACCCCGCGGCGAAGGCGGGGTTTTTTGCGTCCAGAAGGAAGCGCGCGCTTACACCGGCTTGATGTTAGCTGCTTGCTTGCCCTTCGGGCCCGTCTTCACTTCAAACGTGACCTTTTGGTTTTCTTGCAGCGTCTTGAAGCCTTCCGTGCGGATTTCCGAGAAATGCGCGAACAGATCTTCGCCGCCGCCGTCGGGAGTGATGAAGCCAAAGCCCTTTGCGTCATTGAACCACTTGACGGTACCGGTTTCCATATTACTTGTTCCTAAAGATGGTAAATAAGGCCGAAGCCCAGAGGGTGCATGAAAATCAAGGAAGGGGGTAATGGGACCAACCGGAGTACCGTTGATGGGCGAACTACGAAAGACCAATTCACTCGCCGCTTGAAATCCTGCCCGAACGTTATACGGCGATTTCGAGAGAAGGTCAACAGTATCCGCACATCTTTACAAGGTTTTTAGGGTCAGGCGGAAGGGGTGCTTACAAACCTCGCGACCCCTTTAATTTCTTGCTAGGGATAACCCTAGCTTCACTGCACTCTCGCGGTGCAACCGTATAAACTACGCGCCGCGCTTGGGTTGCACCTTGTCCCGGTATCATCCCTCGCTCATCATGGCCGTCACCCGTCTCCAGCGTCACAAGTAATGCCGCGGTGCGGACATGTTCCTGATCGCAAGTTGCATGGGACCGGAGTAAGCGGTAAAGCATTAACCCCGGTCGACAAGGAGAAGACGTGAAGAGTTCTATTCAACGGAACATTGGCCCGTTCGCGCTGTTGCTCACCGGCTTGGGTTCGATCATCGGATCGGGCTGGCTGTTCGGCGCGTGGAAGGCGGCAAAAATTGCAGGCCCCGCAGCCATTTGCGCCTGGGTAATCGGCGCGGTGGTGATTCTGGCGATTGCACTCACCTATGCCGAGCTTGGCGCAATGTTCCCCGAGTCGGGCGGCATGGTGCGCTATGCGCGCTATTCGCACGGCGCGCTGGTCGGATTCATCAGCGCATGGGCCAACTGGATTGCCATCGTCTCGGTGATTCCAATTGAAGCAGAAGCTTCGATTCAATACATGAGTACCTGGCCGTATCCATGGGCTCATGCATTGTTCGTCAATGGGTCATTAACCACTAATGGGTTATTACTCTCGGCGATCCTCGTCATTATCTATTTCATGCTGAACTATTGGGGGGTGAAGCTGTTTGCACGCGCCAATTCCGCGATCACGATCTTCAAATTCATCATTCCCGCGGCGACGATTGCCGGTCTGATGTTCACGGGCTTCCATCACGAGAACTTCGGCGAGGCGAGCACGTTCGCGCCGTACGGTTGGTCGGCGGTGTTCACGGCGGTGGCGACGAGCGGCATCGTGTTCGCGTTCAACGGTTTCCAGAGCCCGATCAATCTGGCTGGCGAAGCGCGTAACCCTTCGCGCAGCGTGCCGTTCGCGGTGATCGGCTCGATCCTGCTGGCGCTGGTGATCTATGTGCTGCTGCAGATTGCGTATATCGGCGCGGTCAATCCGGCTGACGTGATGAAGGGCTGGAGCCATTTCAGCTTTGCGTCGCCGTTCGCTGAACTGGCGCTCGCGCTGAACCTGAACTGGCTGGCGTTCCTGCTGTACGTCGACGCGTTCGTTAGCCCCAGTGGCACGGGCACGACCTACATGGCGACGACGAGCC
Organism: Paraburkholderia sp.; assembly: GCA_049523075.1. GTDB lineage: Bacteria > Pseudomonadota > Gammaproteobacteria > Burkholderiales > Burkholderiaceae > Paraburkholderia. Next base: position 641 of record JBEKNG010000432.1, on the reverse strand, counting down.
GCATGATCTACGCCATGGAGCGCAACAACACGATGCCGAAGATGTTCGGCAACGTGCACCCGATCTACGGCGTGCCGCGTCAGGCCATGTGGTTCAACCTGCTGGTTTCGTTCATCTTCCTGTTCTTCTTCCGCGGCTGGAGCTCGCTGGCGGCCGTGATTTCGGTGGCGACCGTGATTTCGTACCTGACGGGTCCGATCAGCCTGATGGCGCTGCGCCGTGCGGCAACCGATCTGGACCGTCCGCTGCACATTCCGGGCATGAAGATCATTGCGCCGTTCGCTTTCGTCTGCGCGTCGATGGTGCTGTTTTGGGCAAAGTGGCCGCTGACGGGTGAAATTATCCTGCTGATGGTCGTCGCGCTGCCGGTGTACTTCTACTTCCAGGCGAAGTCGGGCTTTAGCGGCTATCAGCGTGACCTGAAGGCTGCATGGTGGCTGGTGGCCTACCTGCCGGTAATGGCGATCCTGTCGCTGATCGGCAGCAAGCAGTTCGGCGGCCATAACATTCTGCCGTACGGTTGGGACATGCTGGTGGTGGCCGTGGTCGCGCTGGTTTTCTATTACTGGGGTGTCAATGCCGGTTATCGCAGCGACTACCTCGATGAGCGTCAGGTTCACGACGAAGTGCTGGAAGGGATG
>JBEKNG010000431.1:0-5464 GCA_049523075.1 Paraburkholderia sp. | reverse complement strand
AGCAACTGCGCCGTCTTTGCCGGCCCGACGCCCGGCAGGCCGTTGAAATCCGCCGGTGTGGCGTCCAGCATCGCACGCAGCGAGCCGAAGCGCTTCAGCAGGGAGTGGGCGATGCCGAACACGTTGTGTCCCGGCAGCCCCGAACCGAGCACCAGTGCGACCAGTTCGGCGTCGGTCAGGGTGCCGGGCCCGAAATCCAGTAACCGCTCGCGCGGCATGTCGCGTTTGCCGTGCGAGCGCTTGCGTCCAGCGCGTCGAGGCGGGGTCGAACCCGTTGCGGCCGGATAAGGCGGGATGGCCGCACACAGGTCCGGCTGCGACCCGACTGGCGTGGCAGCAATTGCCTTGACCTTGCCCAGCTCGGGCGCTGCCACCGTGGCCCGCCGCTTAAGCGCGGCCGACCCACCCACAGCCGCCTCAGGCTCGGATAGCCCGGACAGCGCCGGCACATCGCCGTCCTCCGTAGGATTGGCCGTCGCTTCCACGCAGGCGTAATAGTCCATGTCATTCTTCTCCGGTTACAAGGCAGGAAAGTCATCATCCGCGGCGGCGGTGCATATGACGCACCCAAGCCGCCGCTTGATATGTGGCTTACAATAGAACTTTTGCGCACGGCAGCACGACGGCTTGCCACTCGCACAGGCTGCGCCTTGGGTGCACGCGTGCAGCGCGTCCCGACTGAACGAGTTACCGCATGAGCATCATCGACATCTCTGAAGTGAAACCCGGTTCGCACGTCACGCTCCATTACCGGCTTTCGCTTGCCGATGGCGCCGAGGTCATCAACACCTTCACCGAAAAGCCGGCCACGCTCCTGTTGGGCGCTGGTCAACTGGCACCGCCGCTGGAAGACATTTTGCTGGGATTGAAGGTCGGCCACCATTCGACCTTTCAGCTAGCCCCGGAGCAGGCCTTCGGCCCGCGCAATCCGGAGCTGATCCAGCGGGTGTCGCTTGCCACGCTGCGTGAAAACAGCATGATCGGTGAGGATTTTTCGCCGGGCGATCTCGTCGAATTCAACGCGCCAGGTGGCGGACGTTACGCAGGCGTGCTGAAGGAAGTGGGCGAAACGTCCGCTCTGTTCGATTTCAATCACCCGCTCGCCGGCCAGGCGCTAGCGTTCGAAGTGAAAATCATCGGGATTCTGTAAACATGAGCACCACGGATACGACTCTGGCTGAAGCCGAGATCCTGCTGGCGCAACCGCGTGGCTTTTGCGCGGGTGTCGATCGGGCCATCGAAATCGTCGAACGCGCGATCAAGCTGCACGGTTCACCCATCTACGTGCGCCACGAAATTGTTCACAACGCCTATGTGGTCGAGGACCTGCGCAAGAAGGGCGCGATCTTTATCGAACAGTTAGAGGAAGTGCCGGCCGGCAATACGGTGATCTTCAGCGCCCACGGCGTCTCGAAGGACGTGCGGGCGGAAGCGGAATCGCGCGGTTTGCGGGTCTATGACGCCACCTGTCCGCTCGTCACGAAGGTGCATATCGAAGTGGCGAAGATGCGTCAGGAGGGCTTCGACATTGTCATGATCGGCCACAAGGGGCACCCCGAGGTCGAAGGGACGATGGGGCAGGCGGCCGAAGGCATGTATCTCGTCGAAGATATCGAGGATGTAGACGCGCTGCAGCTCGCTGACCCGGAACGGATTGCGTTCGTCACGCAAACCACCTTGTCGGTCGACGACGCAGCCGAGATCATCGTTGCGCTCAAGGCCAAGTATCCGGCCATCAAAGAGCCGAAAAAGCAGGACATCTGTTACGCCACGCAGAACCGCCAGGATGCAGTCAAGTTCATGGCGCCGCAGTGCGACGTGGTGATCGTGGTGGGCAGCCCGAACAGTTCCAATTCAAACCGATTGCGCGAAGTCGCTGAGAAGCGCGGGATTCCTTCTTATATGGTGGACTCGCCGGACCAGATCGATCCGGCCTGGATCGTTGGCAAGCGCCGCATTGGCGTGACCGCTGGCGCCTCGGCTCCCGAGGTGCTCGCGCAGGCCGTAATTGCCCGTCTGCGCGAACTGGGTGTGCGTAACGTACGTGCGCTCGAAGGCATCGAGGAAAACATCGCATTTCCGTTGCCGCGTGGTTTGGGCTTGCCAGCCTGACGTTCTGCTAACGCCTTTGTAAGAAAGCGCGCCTCGAGCGCGCTTTTTTTATGCCCTTCGCTGCGAAAGCGCGTCCTATTAATAAGTGCCGTATCACGAAAATGGAACGGTTTTCAGTACCAGCCACACAAAAATCCTGCGTCCCGGTGATTTTATTTTATCGTTCGACCATTGATCGATCCCTATTTAAACAGGTGATACTAGCCACTGCCGATTTTTGATGCACTAGGATTGTGCGTGCAGGTCGAGGGATATAGAAACGTAGTACCTATCGCTCAACACGATGAAATCAAGGAATGGCCGCGATGGCTGCAACACTTGATGCTGCTGGGGTCTACGCTGGTGCAACTGATGCACGAAAAAATGTCGCAACCTGGTTGCGCCTTTTGTGCGTTATTACTCACAAAATGCGGTTGCAATGCAGGAAAACCCTGCCGTTTCAACAATATTGCCCGTCGCATAATTGGAGTTACAATGCGCGCGTTCTCAAGGCCTTTGGGTCTCGAGCAATGAATTTGGCAAGGCGCTGGAGACCTACTTAATGCGAGTCAAGTTTGCTTACGCCGTGTCCGCTCCGGCCGCGGTTGAGATGCTGACCGCGTGCAGCACGAAGAGCGATGGCGGGACGCACTCGGATGCAACGAGTGCTGTTGCCGGCCATGCGGCCCCATTAATGGGAAGGATTGCCTATCCAGGCAAACACAACGAAAACGGGGCGCAGTTGGCGGTTGAAGACATCACCACCGAAGGGCACGCGAGCGGCGGCCAGCGCAACGAGGCCTCGGACACTCAGGCCATTCTCACCACGATCAAAAGTGTTCAGCCGGACGCGAGCAAGTCCGGCGGGATGGGCACGACGAGCGGGCCGTGTACGAAGCAGGCGGCCACGTTCGGTATCAGGGCAAAAATCCTTGGCGGCGACGGCGTGTGTACCGCCAAGGTGGGGGAGCTGGTGGGATCCGCCATGCACAACCCGGCCTGTTCGAAGGCGGGAGTTGCGCTTTCGACCATGGCCCCGGGAGTGGACTTCGAACAGCAGGCCGAAGACCGTTCCCACACGCCGGTGCAGATTGACGCGCCGTTCACGTATGAGGCTCTGTGCGTGATCGTCGATGCAATGAAGCGCGCCAATTCATTCGACGCGCCCAAGGTGCTGGCTGCGATGCCGTCCACCGGTTACAACGGGGTAACCGGCCACATCGCAATCGACCACAAGGGTGATTTGAAAGAAGGCGCCATTACGCTTTACGACTTCAGGGACAGCGAAGCTGCGGTCCTCGACGCCGTAGAGATGTAATGACGGGAGTACAGCCTGACGGCACCTGGCCCACCCAATGGTGTCGTTTTTGCATCCGGTTCCGACGAAGCGGCGACTGCATCCAGGTCACATGACGAGTTGGCGGCGGATAACCCTTACCGGCTTTTACATCAGTACCCGCAGTGCCGTTGCGATTCCGTACTGCATGACCGCCCACCGGTTGATGCAGACGCGAATCCAGTCGCACGGGCTAAGGAGCATTAAATGGATATCTTCATCCAGCAGATCCTCAACGGACTGGTGCTTGGCAGCGTTTACGCCATCATCGCACTGGGCTATACGATGGTTTACGGCATCCTGGGCATCATCAACTTCGCGCATGGCGATGTGTTGATGGTGGGCGCAATGGTTGCGCTCTCAGCCATAGGCGTGCTTCAGAACCACTTTCCGGGGCTAGGCCATGTGCCGACGCTCATCATCGCGTTGATCATCGCAGCGGTAGTGTGCGCGGTGGTCGGCTATACGATCGAGCGTGTGGCCTACCGGCCGTTGCGCCGTGCACCGCGTCTCGCGCCGCTGATCACCGCCATCGGCGTGTCGATCCTGCTGCAGACGCTCGCGATGATGATCTGGTCGCGCAATCCGTTGCCGTTCCCGCAACTGCTGCCTACCGATCCGCTCAACGTGATCAAGGCCGGCCCCAACAATCCGGGCGCCGTGATCTCGATGACTGAAATCGTCATCATCGTGGTCGCGTTCCTCGTGATGGGCGGGCTGCTGCTGCTCGTGCACAAGACGAAGCTCGGCCGCGCCATGCGCGCGATTGCTGAGAATCCGAACGTCGCGAGCCTGATGGGCGTGAACCCGAACTTCGTGATCTCGGCAACCTTCATGATCGGCTCGGCGCTTGCCGCTCTGGCCGGCGTCATGATCGCGTCGGAATACGGCAACGCTCACTTCTATATGGGCTTCATCCCTGGTCTGAAGGCCTTTACCGCGGCGGTGCTCGGCGGCATCGGCAACCTCGGCGGGGCGATGGTCGGCGGCGTGCTGCTCGGCCTGATCGAACAGCTCGGAGCGGGCTACATCGGCAACCTCACGGGTGGCGTGTTCGGCAGTAACTACCAGGACGTGTTCGCATTCATTGTGCTGATCGTCGTGCTGGTGTTCCGTCCGTCGGGCCTGTTGGGCGAACGTGTCGCAGATCGCGCGTAAGGAGTAGACAACATGACCTCAATTCAACCGATCGAGCCGTCCACGACGCTCATCCCCGAGAAGAACATGACGAAGACCCTGACGGTCGGCGTCATCACCGCGATCTTCGTCATTGCCGCGCCGATGATCATCGGTGCAGTCGGCGGCAACTATTGGGTACGCGTGCTCGACTTCGCGATGCTGTACGTGATGCTGGCACTGGGCCTTAACGTGGTGGTCGGCTTCGCTGGCCTGCTGGACTTGGGCTACATCGCGTTCTACGCGATCGGCGCCTACACCACGGCGCTGCTGTCGTCGCCGCACCTGTCCACGCAATTCGCCTGGATTGGCCATCTGTTCCCGGGCGGCCTGCATACGCCGTTCTGGATCATCGTGCCGATCGCCATGGCACTGGCTGCGCTGTTCGGCATCTTGCTCGGCGCTCCGACGCTGCGTCTGCGTGGCGACTACCTCGCCATCGTGACGTTGGGCTTCGGGGAAATCGTGCGGATCTTCATGAACAACCTCGACCGTCCGGTGAACATCACCAACGGACCGCAGGGGATCACGGGCATCGACCCGGTGTCGGTCGGCGGCTTTAGCCTCGCGCAGACTCACACGTTGCTCGGTTTCCAGTTCACGACGGTGTACATGTATTACTACCTGTTCGTGCTGTGTTCGTTGATGGTGATCTGGGTGTGTACGCGTTTGCAGCACTCGCGTATCGGTCGTGCATGGGCCGCCATCCGCGAAGACGAAATCGCCGCCAAGGCTATGGGCATCAACACCCGTAACGTGAAGCTGCTGGCGTTTGCCATGGGCGCGTCGTTTGGCGGCCTGTCGGGCGCGATGTTCGGCGGCTTCCAGGGCTTCGTGTCGCCGGAATCGTTCACCTTCTGG
>JBEKNG010000430.1:0-5467 GCA_049523075.1 Paraburkholderia sp. | reverse complement strand
TTGCAGCCAATCTCACGATGCTGTTCAACGAAGTCCCGTTCCTCGACCGCTTTGTGGCCGCAGCGGACGCGGGCTTTCACGCAGTCGAATTCCTCTTCCCGTACCCATACCAGATCGCCGAACTGGCCGAGCGTCTGCAGCAGAACCGTCTGAAGCTCGTGCTGCACAACCTGCCCGCCGGCAACTGGGAAGCGGGTGAACGCGGCATTGCCTGCCTGCCGGATCGTGTCGGCGAATTCCAGGAAGGCGTCGGCCGCGCGATCGAATACGCGAAGGCCCTGAAAGCCCCGCAACTGAACTGCCTCGTCGGCATTCCCGGCCCGGGCGTTGATCCCGGCCGCGCCCATGCGACGATCGTCGATAACCTGCGCTTCGCTGCCGCTGCTTTGAAGAAAGAAGGCATCAAGCTGCTGGTCGAACCGTGCAATTCGTACGATATTCCAGGCTTCGCGCTGAACCGTTCGTCCGAAGGCCTCGATGTGATTCGCGCCGTCGGCTCGGACAACCTGTTCCTGCAGTACGACATCTATCACATGCAACGGATGGAAGGCGAGCTTGCCGCCACCATCAAAAAGAACCTGGAGTCGATCGCCCACGTCCAGCTCGCCGACAACCCGGGCCGCAACGAACCGGGCACGGGCGAAATCAACTACCCGTTCCTGTTCGACCTGCTCGACTCGCTAGGCTACGACGGTTACATCGGCTGCGAATACAAACCGCGTACGAGCACCACCGAAGGCTTGAGCTGGATCCAGCGCGTGGCCGGCCAGGTCCGCGGTGCGGCGCACGTGGCCGCCTGAGCGGCGCCAACGACGCCCCTGCTCACGCACACCCGCACAGACTCTCGACCCCAACCCACTGGAGACATAGACATATGGCAAAGATTGGTTTCATCGGCCTCGGCATCATGGGCGCGCACATGGCGCGCAACCTCATCAAGGGCGGTCACTCGCTGTTCGTGAACGGCGCGTATCCCGTACCGGAAGATCTCGGCAAGACGACCACCGTGGTCGCCGACTCGACGGCGGTGGCTCAAGCCGCTGACATCGTCATCATCATGGTGCCGGACACGCCGGACGTCGCCAACGTGCTGTTCGCCGACGACGGCGTCGCCAAGGGTCTCACGCAAGGCAAGCTGGTGATCGACATGAGCTCGATCTCCCCGCTCGACACGCAAGACTTTGCGAAAAAGATCAACGCACTGGGCGTCGACTACCTCGACGCGCCGGTGTCGGGCGGCGAAGTCGGCGCACGCGAAGCGTCGCTGACGATCATGGTCGGCGGCCCGGAAAAGGCTTTCGCATTCGCCAAGCCGCTGTTCGAACTGATGGGCAAGAACATCTCGCTGATCGGCGATAACGGCGCGGGTCAGACCTGCAAGGTCGCGAACCAGATCATCGTCGCGCTGAACATCGAAGCGGTAGCGGAAGCGTTGCTGTTCGCTGCGCGTTCGGGCGCCGATCCGGAGCGTATTCGTAAAGCGCTGATGGGCGGCTTCGCCTCGTCGCGCATTCTCGAAGTTCACGGCGAACGGATGACCAAGCGCACTTTCAATCCGGGCTTCCGCATCGAACTGCACCAGAAGGACCTGAACCTCGCGCTCGACGGCGCACGCAAGCTCGGCATCGCGTTGCCCCATACGGCGAGCGCGCAGCAACTGTTTAGCGTCTGCGCTGCAAACGGCGGCAAGGCATGGGATCACTCCGCGATGGTGCGTGCGCTGGAAATCATGGCGAACTTCGAAGTTGCTCAAGCACCGGACAAGGAAGCAAAGGCGGCTTGATGTCGGCAGCAACAGCGGTTGCCGTGACCCTCGTGGCAACCGGCAGGTGGGGCGTCCGGTGCGGTGCGCTGCATGCGCATCGCACCGGGCAAATCGTGCCGCTCTGGGCTGAGAGCGGCAAGTGGGGTCCGCAGCGGCACCTGACGACGGCGGGGAAGCCTTGGTCGGTCAGACGTCGTCGTCGGGTGTCCGGCTGTCGGATTTCACGCCGAAATAACAACGCGGCGACCAGAGCAATTGGCCCCTGTCGCCGCGTTTTCATTGAGCAGTCCGCTCAACGCATGAACGATGACGTGGGGTCCTTCCCGCTCAGTAAGTATCGAAGATATTCTGCAGCGCCACCGCCCCCGTGCCGCCCGCCGCGAGCGCCAGCATCAGCAGCACGCGCGCCTTATACGGGTTGAGCGAGCCCGCTGTGACGAAGCCAAGCACATCATCAGGCGCAGCGCCGTTGCGCATCACATGGCCCGAGCCGACTCGCGACGAACGCACCACCACTACGCCCTGCGTCACGGCATCGGCCAGTGCCTGCTGCACCGAGGAATGAATCGAGCCATTGCCCGTGCCGGCCACGACGATGCCGCGCACGCCCGCCGCCACCAGCGCATCGACGCCGATCCGCGCAGCACCGGCATAGCTCGTGACGATCTCGACGCTCGGCCACTTGGTGCCGATCACAAATTCCGTGTCAACGGTGTGTGGACGCAAGACCTTGCGCTGGAATTCGACGCGCCCGTCCTGTACCCAGCCGAGCGCGCCGACTTCCGGTGACTGGAACGCATCGACTGCGTAGGTACTGGTCTTGATGACATCGCGCGCGCTATGAATGCGGTTGTTGAACGCGACCAGCACGCCCTGCCCGTGCGCTGCCGCGCTCGCTGCGACCGTCACGGCGTTGAGCAGATTCAGCGGGCCATCGGCGGAGAGCGCCGATGAGGGCCGCATCGCCGCAGTCAGCACGACCGGTTTGGTCCCTTTGACGGTCAGATGCAGCAGATAGGCAGTTTCTTCGAGCGTGTCGGTGCCGTGGGTAATCACGACGCCGTCAATCTCGTCGCTCGCCAGCAGCACATTGACGCGTTGCGCGAGCGTGGTCCATAGCGCGAGCGCCATGTCCTTGCTGTCGACGCTGGCAATCTGTTCAGGCTGGATCTGCGCGACGCCCGAGAGCGCGGGCACCGCCTCGAGCAGGCGGTCGACGCTTACGACGCCGGCCTGATAGCCCGACGTATTGGTGACATCGGCGGCGGAGCCGGCAATCGTGCCGCCCGTCGCCAGCACAGCAATGCGCGGCAGCGCGCGCACCGTCGCGGACGCGGCTGGCGCCCCCGACGAAGAGGAAGTCAAGGTATTCATGGCGGCGATTGTAAGCGATGCGCCGCTCGCCGCCATGCGTCAGTCCACCGCGCGCAACTGTGCGGCGATATCCGCTTCCTTCAACTGCGGCGCGAACATTTCCAGCAGGCGATACGCGTAAGACCGCAGGAACGCGCCCTTGCGCAAGCCGACGCGGGTCGTACTCGCCTCGAACAGATGCTCGGTATCGAGCGCAACCAGCTCTGTATCGCGCTTCGGATCGTAGGCCATCGCCGCGACCACGCCAATGCCCATGCCGAGCTCGACATAGGTTTTGATCACGTCCGCGTCGATGGCGGTCAGCACGACGTCGGGGAGCGCCCCCGCCTTGGCGAACGCCTGGTCGATATGCGAGCGTCCGGTGAAATCCTGATCGTAGGTCACGATCGGAAACTCGGCGATCTCATCGAGAGTCAGGTTCTGGCGGCCCACCAGCGGATGGTCCTTCGGTACGACCACGATGTGGTGCCACGAATAGCACGGGAACGTGACGATGTCCGGGAAGCGGTCGAGCGCCTCGGTCGAGATGCCGATATCCGCTTCGCCGTTGATGATCATCTGCGCAATCTGCTGCGGACTGCCCTGACGCAGGGCCAGATGCACCTTCGGGAACACCTCGGTGAACTGGCGGATGACCTTGGGCAGCGCGTAGCGCGCCTGCGTGTGAGTCGTCGCCACCACGAGGTGGCCGCTGTCCTGATCCGCATACTGGCGTGCGACCCGGCGCAGGTTTTCCGCGTCGAGCAGCATCCGCTCGATCAACTGGTGCACCGCCTTGCCCGGCTCGGTGAGCCCGGTCAGGCGCTTGCCGCGCCGGATGAAGATATCGACACCGAGTTCGTCCTCGAGGTCCTTGATCTGCTTCGACACACCCGACTGTGACGTGTACAGCACGTTCGCGACTTCGGTCAGGTTCATGTTCTGGCGCACGGCCTCGCGCACAAAACGCAGTTGCTGGAAATTCATTTGTAGGTCTCCGGTTCAGCCAGACTCAAGTTATGCAATATAGGTTAACCGGGCTGCCTCAGTGCGCCGGGAAGACGCGCAACGCGCGCGGTACCGCCGTCACGCCATCGCCGACGGCCAGTTGCAGCGCTCGCCACGCTTCGCGATCCAGCTCCGCTTCCAGCACCCTGCCCTCGCGCCCGGCGAGTTCGACGCGCACCGAGCCGCCGAGCGTCACGACACGCCGCACGTCGACAACGATGCCGTCGCGATGACCCGAGCCCTGCGGATAAAGCTGCAGGTCGTGCGGACGCACATACGCAAACGCCGGGCCTTCGAAACCAGCCTCCGCGGCGACCGGCAACGCAGCGCCATCCACTACGAAGCCGTGCTGATCGACCTTGCCGTGCAGCCGGTTGGCCGCGCCCAGAAACTCGTAGACAAACGAGGTCTGCGGATGATCGTACACGTCCTGAGGGCTACCCACCTGCTCCACATGGCCGTGATTCAACACGACGATGCGGTCCGCGACTTCCAACGCTTCTTCCTGGTCGTGCGTCACGAAGATCGTCGAGATATGCAGATCGTCGTGCAGGCGGCGCAGCCAGCTACGCAGTTCCTTGCGGACCTTCGCGTCGAGCGCACCGAACGGTTCATCGAGCAACAACACCTTGGGCTCGACGGCGAGCGCCCGCGCCAGCGCAATCCGTTGACGCTGCCCGCCCGAGAGTTCCGACGGATAGCGCTGCGCCAGCCAATCCAGTTGCACGAGCTTCAGCAACTCATGCACCTTCTCGCGGATGACCGCCTCGGACGGCCGCTCCTTGCGCGGTTTCACGCGCAGACCAAAGGCGACGTTCTCGAACACGGTCATATGACGGAACAACGCGTAATGCTGGAACACGAAGCCGACCTGCCGCTCGCGTGCACCCACTGTCGCGACATCCTGTCCTTGTAACACGACCTGACCCGAGTCCGCATATTCGAGCCCGGCAATCACGCGCAACAGCGTGGTCTTGCCACAACCCGACGGCCCTAGCAGCGCAACCAGCTCGCCCGGCGGAAAGTCGAGCGAGACGTTATCGAGCGCAGTGAAATCGCCAAAGCGCTTTTGCAGGTTACGAACGGTGATGCCCATTAACTACTCCTTACCGGACCGGGTGCTGCGTCGGCGCAAGCGCCGCTGAAGACTTTGAAGTTGCGGGGCCAGCGAGCGCAGGTACGTCACGCGCGGCCGCCAGTTCCGCCGACAGATGACGCTCGGCAAGCAGCTTGAGGCCCAGCGTCACGAGCGCCAGCAGCGCGAGCAATGACGCCACGGCAAACGCCGCCGAAAAGTTATATTCGTTGTAGAGGATTTCGACATGCAGTGGGATCGTGTCG
>JBEKNG010000429.1:0-5470 GCA_049523075.1 Paraburkholderia sp. | reverse complement strand
AATCAACCGCAACAAATAGAGAGGAAGTCCGACCATGGCACAAGAAACCATGAGCTTTCAGGCAGAAGTGAAACAGCTTCTGCAACTGATGATTCATTCGCTGTACAGCAACAAGGAAATCTTCCTGCGTGAGCTGGTCTCGAACGCCTCGGATGCGGCCGACAAGCTGCGCTTCGAAGCGATCGAAAACAACGCGCTGTACGAGAACGACCCGAATCTGCGGATTCGCGTGTCCTACGACAAGGCCGCGCGCACGATCACGATCGACGACAACGGCATCGGCATGAGCCGCGACGAAGCGATCTCGCACCTCGGCACGATCGCTCGCTCGGGCACCAAGGAATTCTTCGGCAAGCTGTCCGGCGATCAGCAGAAAGATGCGGCGCTGATCGGCCAGTTCGGCGTGGGTTTCTATTCGGGCTTTATCGTCGCGGACAAGATCTCGGTCGAGACGCGCCGTGCCGGTTTGACGGCTGCCGAAGGCGTGCGCTGGGAAAGCGCCGGCGAGGGCGATTTCGCCGTCGAGACGATCGAGCGCGCGCAACGCGGCACAACCATCACGCTGCACCTGCGCGCGGAGGAGGACGAGCTGCTGTCGTCGCACCGCCTGAAGTCGATCATCCAGAAGTATTCGGACCACGTCGCGCTGCCCATCCTGATGAAGAAGGAAGAATGGGACGCGGAAAAGAGCGAGATGGTCACAAAGGACGAAGACGAGACCGTCAACCAGGCGAGCGCCCTGTGGACCCGTTCGAAGAACGACATCACCGAAGAGCAATACAAGCAGTTCTACCAGCATCTTTCGCACGACCATCAGGATCCGCTGACGTGGACGCATAACCGCGTCGAAGGCCGCAGCGAATATACGCAATTGCTGTACGTGCCGAGCGCGGCGCCGTTCGACATGTGGAACCGCGATCACCGCGGCGGTCTGAAGCTGTATGTGAAGCGCGTCTTCATCATGGACGATGCCGAGCAATTGCTGCCTACATACCTGCGTTTCGTGAAGGGCGTGGTCGATTCGAGCGATCTGCCGCTGAATGTCTCGCGTGAAATCCTCCAGGAAAGCCGCGATGTGAAGGCGATCCGCGAAGGCGTGACGAAGCGCTCGCTGTCGATGCTCGAAGAGCTGGCTAACGCCGAGAACGACGCCGACCGCGAAAAGTACGCGACCTTCTGGAAGGAATTCGGCCAGGCGCTGAAAGAGGGCGTGGGCGAAGACTTCGCCAACAAGGACCGCATCGCCAAGCTGATCCGCTTTGCCTCGACGCACACCGACTCGCCGGAGCAGAACGTTTCGCTGGCCGATTACGTCGCGCGCATGAAGCCCGAGCAGACCAAGATCTATTACGTCACGGCTGACACTTTCCAGGCCGCGACCCACAGCCCGCACCTCGAAGTGTTCCGCAAGAAGGGCGTGGAAGTGCTGCTGCTGACCGATCGCGTCGACGAATGGATGCTGTCGTTCCTGAACGAGTTCGACGGCAAGCCGCTGCAGAGCGTCGCGCGTGGCGACCTCGATCTGGGCGCGTTGAACGACGAAGAAAAGCAGGCGCAGGAAAAGGTCAGCGAAGAACTGAAGCCACTTGTCGAAAAGATGAAGGAAGCGCTGAAGGACAAGGCGAAAGACGTGCGTCTCACGTTCCGCCTGACCGACTCGCCGTCATGCCTCGTCGCTGACGATGGCGAAATGAGCGGTTACCTGCAACGCATGCTGAAGGCCGCAGGCCAGCAAGCACCGTCGTTCCACCCGATTCTGGAAGTGAATCCGGAGCATGCGCTGGTAAAGGGCTTGCATGCGGATAGCGCGAATTTCGACGACTGGTGCCACCTGTTGTTCGACCAGGCTCTGCTCGCAGAAGGCGGCGCGCTGGAAGATCCGGCGAGCTTCGTCAAGCGGACCAATGCGTTGCTGCTGGCTCGCGCGGGCTGACGCGGGTTGAAGTCGAGACGCTGGATTTTCAAGCGTCAGTAGGTTGAAAAAATGCGCTGCTTTGGCAGCGCATTTTTTTTTGCACGTTGCAGCGGGAGGCGTTACACGCCGGGTTGCGACGTGGACGCTCCGCTGCTCGGTATGCGTCACGCGCCTGATTGAGACGCGGGCCCACCGTTCCGCGCTGGGCATTATTGGCCGGTCAACGTTTAGCGGTTACGTTTAGCGTTTAGCGTGCGGGAGCGTGCTCGTGCTGGCGAACCTGCGAGAGCACCGATCCCGCTAGTTCCTTCGCTTCCATACAGGCGTTGTGGCTGGCCAATACTTTTGCCGCCAGGCTGCCGATGGCCGCGCTCGTCTGCTTCGACGTGTGATGTTGCGCGAGCGCAGAGCCCGCCAATTCCTTTTCCAGGGGAAACGAGCTGTGTCGTGCAAGCACGACGGCGGCCAGATGCGCGATGCGGTCGGAGGTTTCTTTTCCGTTCTGATTCAACTTCGACTCCTCTGCGATTTTTCTTGATACGGCTTAAAGAGGTGGTCACGTTCGGCCGAACGAAAAATCAGTATGGTTTACTAAATAAAAATTATCAACGGCATTATTTTGAGATTTGAATATGGGATGAAGCCGTGCGATTTCGTCATATTCTGTGGCGGTCCGCCTTCGGACGCCCGATCGATCTTGAACTGACTTCAATGCATCTGGGCGGCGTGCGGACGTCTCATCGTTACTTCCTGGTTTTCCTCATGTCCGAAACAAACGTGGCCACGCCGGCCGATCCTGTATACCTCGTGTGGTCCATCCTGCGCGAGCAGGGCTTCGACGCGGCCCAGCAGTGCGCGGTCGCCCTGGTACACGACGGTGCGACGCCGCAGATCCACGCCGACCTGTGCGCGAGCGTAGGGCATTTCGAGCAGGCGTATCACAGTGCATCGTTGGGTCAGGGTGAATCCACCAGCGGTGGTCGTTACGCACGGCTCGCGCTGTTTGCAGATGCGCTGGGCAACCAGGACGTTGCGAAGCACTACAGCGAACTGGCGGTCACGGCGCAACCCGAGGCGACGACGATTGAATGGATCGTCGGGTTGATCGACCGCTACCAGGCCTATTCGGCTGCGGCGCATCTGCTGCGCGCTTACGCTTACCGGGCGCCGCACGATGCACGTGCACCGTGGTGGCTGGCAGTGGCGCTCGCGTCGACGCCTGGCGCGGAGGTCAAGGCTGAGCGCCGCGAAGCGCTGGCGCGGGCGTACGTGCTCGATCCGGTGATTCACCCGGTGTTGCCGCTGCATCTCGCGCTCGCTTATCGCGAGATTCGCGACTGGGTTTCGGTTGAGCGAGTATGCCGGGATATGCTCTCAAGAAATCCCACCGACACAGAAATGGCGTGGCAATTGAGTCACGCGCAATGGCAGCTTAACGACGCCGCGGCGGCTGAGGCGACGATGCGTGCCGTCGATGCAGCCGCACCGGGTAACGCAGCGGTGGTGGCCGCGATTGGCCAGTATCTGGCTGAGCAGGCGCGCTACTCCGAAAGCGAAGCCGCGCTGCATGCATCGCTTGCACTCGACCCGAGCGCTGTACAACCAGCCGTCGATCTGGCCGATCTCGAACTACGCCGAGGCGATTGGTCGACCGCATGGCCGCGCTTTGACGCGCGGCTGCGACGCGATGACCGCGAAACGAACAATGTGGTTGCCGTCATGGCGCGTCTGTGTCCGCGTTGGCGCGGCGAGCCGCTTGCCGGCAAGACGCTGGTCGTGCATAGCGAGCAGGGCAATGGCGACGACATCCAGATGGTGCGCTTCCTGCCGGAACTGGCGGCGCGCGTGTCCGACGAAGGCGGACGCCTGGTGCTGGCGGTGCGGCGGGCGCTGCGACCGCTGTTCGCGCGTTTTTACGCCGATTGCGTGTCGATAGAGGACGGTCCGCTTGGCAAGCCAGACTACGGTTTGCCGATGATGAGCCTGCCGCACACGCTCGGCTTGCAGCCTGAGCAGGTCCGCGGTGCGGCGTATCTGCAGGCTGATCCGCACAGGCTGGCGCAATGGCAGGCAAAGGTGAGGGCGGGTTCGGAAGCGGTCGCGCTGCACGTTGGCCTCGTGTGGTCCGGCAGCCCGACCCACCGCCGCGACGGGAAACGTTCGATGCCTCTTGCGTCGCTGGCGCCTGTTCTCGCGCTGCCTGACGTCGTGTTCCATCCGCTCACGCCGGGCCTGGGTGCAGATGTCGCGGAGATGGCGACGCAGGGTTATCGCGTGCGTGATCTGACCGGGCTCTATGACGCCGGCTTCGACGACGTCGCCGCGCATGTGGCTGCGCTCGACGCTGTCGTGACCATCGACAGCGCGCCCTTGCATCTGGGCGGCGCGCTAGGCCGTCCGGTGCTGGCGATGCTTGACCATGTGTCGCATTGGTGTTGGGGTAACGAGGAGGCGCAGCCCTGGTATGACTCCGTTGAGCTTTACCGGCAACCGGAGCCGGGCGCATGGGCGCCTGTGGTCGAGCGGGTGACGGCGCGGTTGAGGGCAATGGCACACGCAGGCGCGTCCCTTGCACATGAAAGCGAACGCGCTTTCAGCCACGAATAACCGACGGCCATGTCGTTGCGCGACCCACATCTCTTATCCGCTCTTTCTTCATCCACCATGGAAGAAATCGACACCTTGATCGCCCGCGCGGACGCCTGTCTCGCAGCGGATCACACCCGTGAAGCGATGCAGCACTACCAGCAGGCGCTGGACCTGCATCCCCAGCATGCGCATGCACTGCACCGGATGGGTATCGGCTGCTTTCGTCTGCAGCAGACCGAACGCTCGCGCCAATATCTTGACCAGGCGCTGACCGTTGCCCCCGCGGGGGCGGACATCTGGGAGCATCGCGGAATACTCGCCGCGGCGATGGGCGATCGCGTGGCTGCCGAAGCGTTCTACCATCGTGCTCTCGGCCTCACGGGCGGCACTGCCAGCCTGTATCGGAATCTGGCCGACTGTCTGCGGGTATCAGGCCGTCTTGCTGAAGCACGGCAACACTACACGCGGGCGTTGGACCTGGAACCGGGCTTGCATCATGCAGTTCGCGCCCTGGCCAGAATCAGCACGGAACTTGAGCAGGTCCCAGAAGCGGCAGACTACTGGCTGCACGCATGCTGGCTCGATTCGATTGAACCGTCCGACGCAGTTGAGCTCTTCACCGCGCTGTCGAAAGCCGAACGCCACGCGCAGATCGACACGGTGCTCGCTCAGCTGGCTCTTTTGAAAATGGAGTGGCTAATGCGGCTCACGAGGCATGCGGATTGAGTGCTGAGAAGTCGAGTTTGCCTGCGATGAGGAAGAGCACGGTGCGCATGGTTTTGAAGCTGGCGTACCCCCGCGCCTTGCGCTTGGCGGCCTGAAACAGGCCGTTGATGGCTTCAATGAATCCGTTGGTCTGGCGCGTCTGGGCCCACGCGATGATGCCGTCGAAATGACGACGGATCATGCGCGCGACGTCCTTCATAGGTTCGACTTTGGAGCGCATAACGTTGCCGCACCACCGGC
>JBEKNG010000428.1:0-5491 GCA_049523075.1 Paraburkholderia sp. | reverse complement strand
GTCATTAAAGGTGGGCCGCTTAATTGCAGCGTAATCAAGTAGCGCTCGTCGTTTGGGCGGTTCTCGTGGATGAAACGGCGAACGTCGAGAATGATTTGATACTTGTTGTCGGCTAGCCAATAGGTTATCGGATCAGCACGCGACCGGATTTTGGCTCGCATGGCGGGCGTGTCTGCGATAGCTGGATTATCAGCCGCACGGATCAATCGCCAGCCCCCGCGCTGAAGTTTGTTTTGCAAGTCAGTGAGGACTGCCATCGTGCCATCGAGCGACAACGTTTCGACTTGGGGCGACACGGTAACAGACCAGACATTGCCATGCTCGTCCGCACTAACATAAAGAAATCTGGCGGGAGGCGTAACAAAACCATATTGCGGATCGTTGAAGCGCAGAATCGCAGGACGAGTGACATAACCGCCCAATAACATCCCAGATCCGGCTGTAGGCAGCGTGGAGCGAGATTGCTGCCGTACATGCTCATACGACTCACCTATCGTGAGCGCGACTTCATCAACTGGCCGGCCCACCGAATATATACCCCACGTGGCGACAAAACCTATCATCCCGAAAGCAGCAAGCCAGCGCCAACCAAATTTCCTGATCGTCACTACCGACCTCCATGCGCAAGCAGGAACAGGGAGTTTTCGACCGAGTGACGCTCAATCGGATCGCGCAAAAGCTCATCGAACCGTTGTGCCGCGCGTAGGACAAACGCCATTCGTTGACCAGGATCGGTAAGGTTCGCCAGAGGCTGCTTGCTGAACATTGCGTATTTTGCGCTGGCACCCGTGACCGTGCATTGATTGGCAAGCGTCAACTGGATTTCCCGCGCCGATCCAGTTGGGATGTTCAACGCCCATGCAAACTGGTTGGCGCGCATCAACATGGCAAACGCCGTATCGTCGTACATGGCCGGTTGCAGGATATTGAGTTGTTCATGCTCGGCCAGCATCCTGACGCCTTCGTTAAGATTTCCGGCATCGATCGCGCGATACCCGCGCCGAATTTGCTCCCTGACAGTCCCGAATCTGACTGAATCTGCAATCGGCCAGTTGACGGTCCCACTCAATAGCACTCGTTCGGGTAGACAACGCTCAAACCTTCGCAAACCGAACTTCTTGTAAACATATGCAGCGGCCACACGTCGAGAAACAACGCCGTGTTGCCCTTCGCCAGCATCTCGTACACCTTGCGCGCGCCTTCGCCGGACGCCTGATCTGGCACCGGCATACGCGGCGAAGCATAAGGCGACAGGCGCTCAAGCGGTGAACTGGTTTTGTCCCATTGCTGATAGGCGTCCCGCTGTCGGTTCGACTTGCCGATCATCTCTGCGGCGTTGAGCAGGCCGCAGCCGACCTGTTTGGATGCAAATGCAGCGAGCCCAGCCCACTGGAACCGATGATCGTCCAGCCACCATTGCGCGTAGGCCGCGTTGATACGCCTGTTACGCTCAACCGGGTCGTCAACGGATACGATGGCTTCAGCCTTCTTCTGAAAGAAGCGCCAACAGTTGATGCAGTCCTGCCTGTCATCCTCCGCCCGTTTTTTCGCGGCCGCCTCCTCCTCTTTCCAGTTCGGGTAACAAGTGGGACACCTTGGGTCATCGCACTTCTGCATGAAACCTGCCCGTTGTTATTGACTTCGTTCTCATCACGCACCGCGACGTGCGTTTGCGGCGCACGCCCTCCTATAAAATTAGTCGCATCGAACATCAAGTGGCCATTCTCAGCGACGGGTAAACGTAGCAGATTGCCGATGCTCCATGTTTTTGGGATATACGCCGTTTTTTGGTCCGGAAGATTGCCACCTAACAGCGTGACCACAGCTTTAAGAAAGTGGCTAATCTGCGCTGGTCGCGCGAATTGATACCGGCGGCGGTTTGCGCCGCTTCTCCGCTGGCGCGATTGGCCGTAGACGAATGAATAGGATCATTGAATGACTTCCAAGGGCCCTACGTGGATCAAGAAAGTCCGGTCGGGTTTCAGAACGAGACATTCGACGCTGTTGAGCCACCGACCGGAGATGGCCCGCTACTGCCTGATGCCGTCGGCCAAAGCCGAGCCCACAACGAACGGCCGAATCACAAACCGACACGAGGGGCCGCGCTCTCCCGGCGAGGAGCCATCCAGATGCGGCCAGCATCAACCCTGCGTTTGCGGCCGCTTGCCCGCGTCACGCAATCGATTTCGGTAATCGCGGGTTCCGTTGCAAGGAAGGTGACCGTCCGGTGATCCGTGGACTGGCGCCAGTTTCGGCAATATCACCGGCCGCAAACTGTTTGCGGTAAGAGGCGGGAGTCAGTTCTTTCAACGCTTTGAATTGTCGGTTGAAGTTAGCGACATTCGGAAATCCAGAGCGAGCCGCAACGACGGAAATGGGGGTGGAGGTATGCGCGAGCATCCGGCAGGCATGTCCAATCCTGACCCGCGCGATATATCGTCCAACGCTCTCTCCAATGTGCTGCTCGAAGTAACGAGCTAGAGAACGCTCCGACACATTGGCAGCCTCGCAAAGTTGGGATAGGCGCAGCGGCTCGGCGAATCGTAAGTCGATCATAGCGAGCACACGATTGATGCGCTCGGGTTCGTGGCCCGACGGACCCTCCGTCCGGTCGCTAAACGCCGTGGGCGAAGCGAGGGGCTCGCCTGGAGCTTCCGCAAGTGTGCATAGGACATCCAATGCAGCGGCAAGGCGTTCGCGCGGTTCGCTGGAAAGCAGATCGTCGACCTGGGCGTGCATCGCAGCACCGACCTCCGGGTTGAAGGCCAGTCCGCAAGCTGCCCTGCGTAACAGGTTGCGCAAAGGCGCGTATTCCGGGCATACGTCCGATAGACGTCTGGCCCAGTCACCGCCGAACCAGATCACGATTGCAACCTGAGGAGATGCTGTGTCAATCGAGCGGTTTGATGCCCACGTATGAGGAAGATTCGGCGGCACCAGAACGAGGTCTTCGTCCACGTAGTCTGCAATCGAATCCCCGACATAGCGCTTGCCGTGACTGTTCAGCGTCAGGGTCAGTTCGTATTCCGGATGATGGTGCCATTCGAATGGAATGCGCGGGAGACGCCGGTGGTAAACCCGAACCGAACAGTTATCGCCAAAGTCGACATGTTCGTACGCTGGTTTCATGGCAGAAATCGCAAAATAATTGTCTGGATGGTATCACTTTTGTGGGCGCTGTCGGCCTATCCTGCGACATAGCAGAACTCACAAGGAGACAACCATGGCCCTCGAAGTTGACGATTTGCCGGCAGCCATCCGGCAAGCCAAGAAGGAGCTTCGCGAACGGCTTCCGAACTATCGTGACGTCTTCGCTGAAGTCGACGAAGCCGTCCGCGCCGAAGCCAGCAGGATTGCGGAGCAACGGAGTCGCGGCGAAAACGTGATCCCCGAAGTCCAGTTCTCTGACATTGCTGAACAACGCGTGACTGCCGAACAGATCCAGCTCGTCAAAGCGCGCGGCGCATGCGTGATCCGTAATGTGTTCGACCGCTCGCTGGTGGAAGGTTGGGACCGCAATATCGCGGAATACGTCGAACGCAACGATCTGGACACGCGCCTGAAAACCCGCGCCGAGGACAAATACTTTGGCCAGCTTGCATCGAGCAAGCCGCAGATTTACGGGGTGTACTGGTCAAAGCCGCAGGTCCTCGCGCGTCAGGCGCCGTCGCTGACTGCGGCTCGCGTGTTCCTGAACCGTTTGTGGCGCAATGAGAGCGAAGGCCGGGTTCACTTTGATCCGGAACGTGTACCGGTCTACGCGGACCGGTTACGCCGGCGGCCGCCCGGTTCCGAATCTCTGGGCCTGTCCGCGCATTGCGACGGTGGCTCGGTCGAGCGTTGGATCGAAGGAAATTTCCGCAAGGTGTACCGGCATGTGTTTAGTGGCAACTGGCGGCAATACGATCCGTTCGACGCTGCATTCCGGCCAGACGTTGAGGAGATCGCGTCACCAGCCGTGTGTTCGATGTTCCGTACGTTTCAGGGTTGGACTGCGCTGACACCGCAGGGGCCCGGAGATGGCACGCTGCAACTCGTGCCCATTGTGAATTCCATGGTCTACATCCTGTTGCGTGCCCTTCAGGATGACCTGGCCGACGACGACCTGTGCGGCGCCATGCCTGGGCGTGCCCTGTCCATCAAGCCGGAGTTTCATGCTCCGCTGTTCGACGCGCTGTCATCGATCCCCCCCATGCAGGAGGGCGACACCGTGTTCTGGCACAGCGACGTGATCCACGCAGTGGAAGACGCGCATCGCGGCGCAGGCTATAGCAACGTGATGTATATCGCATCGGCGCCGGCGTGTGCCAAGAACGACGAATACCTCAAGCGCCAGTTGCCCTCCTTTCTTGAAGGCAAGAGCCCACCTGACTTCCCGACTGACCATTTCGAAGTGGACTTCGTCGGACGGGCCACCGCTGACGATCTGACGCCCCTCGGCAGAGCTCAACTCGGCTTCGGACTCTAGGCATTACCCAGCAAAAGACCCGACGCACGTCCATCGCGGCGTGCGCGTGTCGGGTGATTCATAAAGATAACTAACGGACGTTCGCGTTCGTCCGACCGCTAAGTCTGCAACGCCAATTGCATCTACCGACCAAGAAGAACGACCGCATCACGCATTGGCTGCAGCGAGATTCGGAATGCCGAGGATCGTGCGATACGCCTCATCGACCCTAGGCGCGAGGGAAGGTGTCCTGGCACAAACGAATGACGATTTCTTTCATTAACGGACCTTGTCCTTGTCCTCGCGATCATCCGAACGGCGACAAGGGATCGCCTTCGGCCGGTCACCGCCTCCGAGAAAACAGGAGTGATCGTCATCGTCGGCGAGCAGGATCAATACGTCGGCTTGATCGATCGACGTGACCTCAGTCAGCATTCGATGACTCTGCCAGGCATTTGGCAGTCGTTGAGCCAGAAAAACAATAAGCCGTTGAATCTCTTTTAGATTCAACGGCTTATCATTCGTATCTGGCGGAGAGACGGGGATTCGAACCCCGGATAGGTTATTAACCTATACACGCTTTCCAGGCGTGCGACTTAAACCGCTCATCCATCTCTCCGGCGGGAGCCGAATTATAGCAAACTCTGGGGCGCGCGCCAGCCCCGCCCGAAAACACCAGCAAACCACCGGCCAGACAGCCCCAAAACACCCGCCCAGAGCCCATTCCACCACGCTCACGGATGCCGGATATAGTCCACCAGCGCCCGCGTATAAGCATCCGGCTTCCGATCCACGAGGCTCACCAGGATCGCCACCAGAAACCCGGCCGGCACCCCAAACACGCCCGAGCTGATCGGCTCGATCCCAAACCACCTCGCCCCCACGAAGCCGGTCATCTGCGTAAAGAACGGATACGTCGAGACCATGTAATAGATGCACACCACGAGTCCCGCCACCATCCCGGCCACTGCCCCGCGCCGCGTCGTGCGCTTCCAGAACACGCCGAGCACCAGCACCGGGAACAGGCTGGACGCCGCCAGCGAA
>JBEKNG010000427.1:0-5495 GCA_049523075.1 Paraburkholderia sp. | reverse complement strand
CGCCGGCCAGCACCGTGTATGCGATGCCGAACACGGCGCCCACGCCGCACAGCACGACCAGCACGAGGCGCAGTAGATGCATCAGGCGCAGCGGTCCTTCGAGGTCAATAAGCCCGATCACGAGCAACACGGCAATCAGGCATGCAAGCCAGGCGAGGCGATACGCGTGGCTGCGCCACGCGATTGATGACCGGCATCCGCGCACCACGACGCAGGAGCCGAAGATCGCGCCCAGCCATTGCAGCGCGAGCAACGTGTCGCGCAACGGCACAAGCGGCAGATCATGCCAGAAAGTGTGCGAGTAGCGAGCGCTGCGTGCCGACATCTGTTCCGGCAAGCGACAACGCCAGCAGCGTGTCGGCTAACAGCCATGGTGACGTGAACGTTATGAACAGAAACGCGAACCCCAACGGATTCACCGAACGGATCGTGCGCAACCAGCGCATCTCGCGTAGCCACAGCGCGGTGAATGTAGGCTCAATCACGTCGGTCGCCACCATCGTCGCCGACAACACCGTGTTCAGACCGAGCTTGCGCGCATGTTCGGCCAGCCAGTAGTCGTCGGCAAGACAGTCCTTAAGGGTCTCGAAGCCGCCGATTTCATCGAGCGTCGTGCGACGCAATGCCAGGGTCGCGCCAAAGCCGAAGCGACGCGAGCCGCCCGCATGTGCGACGCGCACGGACGGTGCGAACCATTCGTTGATGAACAACGCCCCCACGCGCGGCCAGAACCCGCCGATGCCCTGCGCCCGGTTCAGGCAGGTGACGACACCCGTGTAAGGGTTCACAAGCGGCGCGGTGACCGTGTCGAGGTAGTCCGGCCCAACGGTAATATCGCTATCAGCAAGCACGATGACATCATGGCGCGCGCGTTGCGCCATGTTGATCAGATTGCTGACCTTCAGGTTGCTGCCGTGCACGCGCGAATCTATCACGAGCTCGATGTCACACTGCGGATAGGCCGCGTGCAACCGCCGCACCACGCCAATCGCCGGGTCGACCGGAGAAGACACGCCGAACAGCAGTTGAAAGCAAGGGTGCGCCTGCTCACAGAACGTCACGAGGTTTTCGTACAGACGCGGCTCGATCCCGCACAGCGGCTTGAGCCGATCTGCAGATGCACGTGGTTTGGGTTTAAGTCGCATCGAACACATACATGCGTTGTGGATCGATAGTACCGGTTCAAACCTGAAGGGAGCCTTAAGCAACCGGGCCTGATTCGCTTTCACTGGCCTGAAATGTCGCGAGTCACCAGAGTCCGCCGAGCCCCTTGACTAACAACACGCTTGCATCCCTGATTTACGCTGATCACCGCGTTGGTGTTTGGCGCCGGCAAACTCGATACGTGCATTCAGTCCGGACACCCATTTTCGACCGCAGTGACTTGCGCCCAGGTTACGCGTCTATCGAGGATTTGTAATGTTGCATTGGGATGTGGCCTGACTTCCCCTCTCGCGACGGGCTTCAACCGCGGGTCGCGGGGACACGCTCGAGCGTCGGGATAAAGCCGCTTACTGACACTGTCAGGCCGCCCGCATCGACGTTATTACGCAACGAGAGGGTCAGTTGTTGCCGCCGCGCAATGCGGGCGGCAATGGCGAGCCCCAGTCCGTTCCCCGTGCCCCTGGTATGTTCGCCACGATAGAAGCGGTCGAGTACGCGATCGAGCTCCCTTTCGGGAATGCCTGGTCCGTTGTCCACCACCTCGAAGCCGAGGAGGTTTGCCGTACGGTTAAGCACAACGTCAACCCTGCCTCCTTGCGGTGTGTGGCGGATCGCGCCTGCGTCGAGCCCGGTGGGCCGGCCCCCGCGAACCCGGTCGTTCACCGCGTCGCGTGCGGTCAGCATAATGACGGGAGCCCCGCCGCCTCGCCGGCGATAGTGGCTGAGTACTTCGATGCCGTCTTTCCCGGGCAGGCCAATATCCAGCAGGACGAGATCATATGCGCCATTGCCCAGAGATAGCTCGGCTGCCCGTCCGTCCTGTGCCCAGTCGATTGCATAGCCCTCGCGCCGCATGGATTCGAGCACGGTCTCCGCAATCATCTCATCGTCTTCTACCAGAAGCAGCTCTTCGGAGCGGGACTGGTCGTCGTGGCTGGCCTATATTTCTGGACCCGAGTGTCCCGGACCGCGCTCTTCTGGTCCGCGTTTATCTTGACGCGACCGCTAGGCGCGACGTTGGGCGACTTCCTCGATAAACCCGTGGCGGAGGGTGGACTTCACATTAGCCGGTTCTATGCATCCGGAATCCTCCTGGTCTTCATCGCGGCTTGCATCGCGCTGATACCGCAGTGCTCCGCGAGGCGGGGTCCGGCGGGTTAAGATTTAATCACCTGATGGCGCCGATGGTCAGTCATCTTCTTCCACCCCCGAATTTCATCGAGGGTACGAAAACATCCAAGGCATAGTTGGTCTTGCCATCGAAAGCGCTCACGTCCAGGCGTGGTGATCTGACTGCCATGGGTTACGCCACCGCTTGAGCAGGCTGGACCTCGACCGTGACGTGCGACAGTCCCTTGAAGCGCTCGAGCACAGCATGATAGAACCGTGAGTCCCGCTGTGGTTCGCTGGTCGCGACAGAGACGACCGCGCTCATGTGACCGGGCCCCACCCGCCACACATGCAGATCGACTACCTTGTCGCCACGGTCCTCGATAGCATGACGGACGTTCTCCGCCATGCGCCGGTCCGGATTCATGTCGAGCAGGATTGCACCGGTGTCACGCATCAACCCGTACGACCAGTTTGCAATCACCAGTGCGCCTACGACGCCCGCGAGCGGGTCCATCCACAGCCAGCCGAAGGTACGCGCAAGTACGAGGCCAATAATTGCCAGCACGGAGACCACTGCGTCAGCCATGACGTGGATGTAGGCCGACCGGATGTTATGGTCCCGGGTCGCTGCATCATGAGCGTCGTGGCCGTGGTCGTGCTCTTCGAATTCGACTTCATGCTCGCCGTCCGGCATCCGCACGATCGCCTTAAAGGCGTGCGGTTCGGGAATATCTTCCTTCGATTCCAGATAGCCACCACGATCAGCAAAAGCGAATACCTGTTGCCTCCCATCAGGCCTTACGGTCGTCACGGACACTGTCGACGAGTCGACTCGCGAGTTCGCTGTCGCAGGCGTAATCCGGAAAACAGGCGCCACACCATCCTCGAAGATGGAGACGGCAAACACGCCGGACGGAGCAAAAATCTTCTGCACCGCGTCTTCGTGAGCATGCTCGTCATCACCATGACCGTGCCCCTGGCGATGGCTATGGCCATGGCTATGTCCGTGGCCATGATGGTCGCCGCTCAGCAGCCACACGCTTGCCAGGTTGACCAGCAAGCCGACCACGGCGATAGGAATCGCTTCGCCGAAACGAATCGGCACTGGCGACAGAAAACGTGACACAGCCTCGTACCCGATCAGGACTGCAATCATCGCGAGCACGATGGCGCTCGTAAATCCCGCGAGGTCGCCAAGTTTTCCCGTACCAAACACGAAGCGGGAATCGGCCGCGTGCTTACGCGCGTATGTGTACGCGAGGGCCGCGATCAGCATTGCGCCGGCATGCGTCGACATATGCAGACCATCGGCAACAAGCGCCAGCGACCCAAACATACTGCCGCCGCCGATTTCAACCAGCATCATCGCGCTACAGAGCGCAATGACCGCCCACGTCCTGCGCTCATTCTGCTCATGAGCCGCGCCCAGAAAGTTATGGTCGTGTCCAGCGCCGAACGCGGCGCATTTGAAATCACTCATGTTCTGCTCTACTTGAAATAGCTGTGGACAACCTCGATGAGCTGGTCGGTCGCGCTGCCGGCCGGCTCTTCATGGGTTTCGGCATCAACGAGGTGCGTGCGGATGTGGTCCTCAAGCACTACCGCCAGCAAGCCATTCATCGCCCCGCGACAACTCGTTATTTGCTGCAGCACGTCCATGCACCCCCGCTCTTCCTCAAGTGCCCGCTCGATAGCTTCCACTTGCCCCTTGATGCGGCGGACTCGGTTGAGCAACTTCTGCTTCTCGCGAATGGTGTGGCTCATTGATGACCTCCAATATATGGCGGGGAGTATATCTATTATAGGGTGGGGGGGTATACTAAGTTTTGCTATTGTCGAAAGTGTATCGAAAGGCGTTGATTGCGTTGGACTCCGGTCTTCCTCGAATCGGGACTGACGTGTTTCGGCGGTCCGATTGCCCATCTGGGAGGAAAAAGCCAATGACTACGATGGCACAGGTCGCGACGGTATCGCTACGGGGCTTCGCTGTCGTCGATGTCGGCATTGGCAGCGTTGGTTTCATGGTCCATGGCCGTCGCGGCCAGTTGCTCCGCAAGTTCAGGATGGGCTTCCTTGCGTTCGCTATAGCGGTCAGTGAGATATTCCGAACAGTCCCGCACGATCAACGTGAACTTGTACAGTTCTTCCATGACATCGACCACGCGGTCATAGTACGCGGACGGCTTCATCCGTCCGTCTGCGTCGAATTCCTGCCATGCCTTCGCCACCGATGACTGGTTCGGGATTGTCACCATGCGCATCCAGCGCCCGAGCATGCGCAGTGCGTTCACTGCGTTGAATGACTGTGACCCGC
This sequence comes from Paraburkholderia sp., assembly GCA_049523075.1. Lineage (GTDB taxonomy): Bacteria > Pseudomonadota > Gammaproteobacteria > Burkholderiales > Burkholderiaceae > Paraburkholderia. Next base: position 904 of record JBEKNG010000427.1, on the reverse strand, counting down.
CGCACACCTGCATTACTGCGAGCGTGCGCCCTTGGGTGGGACGGACGCCGCCGATCTCCAGCGGTAGCCAGTCGATCTGGTTCTTGAATATGGCGGTTAGCGTGCCGTGACGTTCCGGACTGCACCAGACCTGACCCTCCGACCACTCCGACAGTTTGCGCAGTTCTACGACCTTTGGATGATCCGCTTCAACGCTATCCACAATCGGAAGGCCATGCGGGTCGAACACTCGCGTCTCGGCGCCGAAGTAACGAAGGATACGTTCCGCTTCGAGTGTCAGTTGACGGCTATAAGACATTGGACGCAGGGACCCGTAGAGTAGAAGAATCCGCGGCGCGTGCTCCGACACGGCGCGCGGCGTGAGCTTCTGCAGGTCGGGCGTATCGAGATGGGGACCGCTGATGTTTGGGAGGCCATCTATCACTTTCCGACTCTCCGGCCTTCCTCGTCAATCACTACCTCGCCATCTTCCTTCGTGAAAGGCTTGATCAGTGCGTCGGGCAAGATTTCGAGAACGAGTTCGGAGGGACGGCAGAGGCGCACGCCATGCGACGTCACGACAAACGGGCGATTGATCAGGATCGGGTGTTCCAGCATCGCATCAAGTAACTGCTCATCGTTCAGGGATGCGGCGCCTAATCCGAGTTCGGCATACGGTGTGCCTTTCTCGCGCAGCGCGGCGCGCACAGTGAGGCCCGCGCGCCCAATAAGCGCCTTTAGCGTATTGTGATCAGGTGGGTTCTTCAGATACTCAATAATCTCCGGTTCAATTCCCGCGTTGCGGATCATTGCCAGTGTGTTCCGCGACGTACCGCAGTCCGGGTTGTGATAGATCGTGACACTCATGACTTCTGTACCTTTAGGCCGTTGCTTGCTTCATACCAGTGCTGCGACCGGTTCACCA
>JBEKNG010000426.1:0-5504 GCA_049523075.1 Paraburkholderia sp. | reverse complement strand
CACCGTTTCGGCGTCGCGCAGCGGCTCGCGCTGCGGGCGAAGGCCCAGAACGCGGCGGACGGCGCGAGCGATTTCCAGCCGCACCAGTTGATGATGTCCGCCACGCCGATCCCCCGCACACTGGCAATGACCTACTACGCCGACCTCGACGTCTCGACCATCGACGAACTCCCGCCAGGCCGTACGCCAATTCTGACCAAACTCGTGTCAGATGCGCGCCGCGAGGAGGTGATCGGCCGCGTGCGCGAGGCGGCGCTGACGGGGCGCCAGGTCTACTGGGTGTGTCCGCTGATCGAAGAAAGCGAGACGCTGCAGCTTCAGACGGCGGTGGAAACCTACGAAACGCTCGTCGCCGCCTTGCCCGAACTGAAGGTGGGCCTCGTGCACGGGCGCCTTGCGCCGGCAGAAAAGGCGGCGGTGATGGACGCGTTCACCCGCAACGAGGCACAGTTGCTGGTCGCGACCACGGTCATCGAAGTCGGCGTCGACGTACCGAACGCGTCGTTAATGGTGATTGAACACGCGGAGCGCTTCGGCCTCGCGCAGTTGCACCAGTTGCGCGGCCGGGTCGGGCGGGGCAGTGCGGCGTCTGTCTGCGTGCTGCTCTATACCGGGCCGTTGTCGATCACGGCCCGCGCCCGCCTGCAAACCATGCGCGAAACCACCGACGGCTTCGAAATCGCCCGTCGCGACCTCGAAATTCGCGGGCCCGGAGAGTTTCTCGGCGCGCGCCAGTCCGGCGCCGCCATGCTGCGTTTTGCCGATCTCGAGCAGGACGGTTGGCTGATCGAGCCGGCGCGCGAAGCGGCGGCGCAACTGCTGCAGGCGCATCCGGACGTCGTTACCCAGCATCTGGCCCGCTGGCTCGGCGCCCGCGAGCAATATCTGAAAGCCTGAGCGGTCGCACTGGCGAGGCCGTCAAACAGAGCGGAGTTATGGTCAGTAACGGTTTGCGGGCAATTCCTGTGCCGCGGGAGGGTTGGCGAATTGGCCCCATAGGTGTATAACTGAAACCTATCGAATTCATGCACTGATTGGTCCCCAATGACGCTCACGGAATTGAAATATATTGTCGCGGTTGCACGAGAACGGCATTTTGGCCGCGCGGCCGAGGCATGTTTCGTCAGCCAGCCGACGCTGTCGGTGGCGATCAAAAAGCTGGAAGACGAACTGAACGTGCAGATTTTCGAGCGCGGCACCAGCGAAGTCAGCGTTACGCCGATTGGCGAGCAGATCGTCACCCAGGCGCAGCGGGTGCTGGAGCAGACGCTGGCTATCAAGGAAATCGCCAAGCAGGGCAAAGACCCGCTGGTTGGGCCGCTGCGCCTTGGCGTGATCTATACGATCGGACCGTATCTGCTGCCCACGCTGGTCAAGCAGATGATCAAGCGCGTCCCGCAAATGCCGCTGATGCTGCAAGAGAATTACACACTCAAGCTGATCGAACTGCTCAAGCAGGGCGAAATCGACGTCGCAATCATGGCGTTGCCGTTCGCGGAAACGGGGCTGATGCTGCGCCCGCTCTACGACGAGCCGTTTGTCGTGGCGCTCCCGTCCGGTCATGCCTGGGAGCACCGCTCGAAGATCGATCCGGACGATCTCAAGCAGGAAACCATGCTGCTGCTCGGCAGCGGTCACTGCTTCCGCGATCACGTGCTGGGCGTGTGTCCTGAGCTAATGCGCTTCTCGCAGAACGCAGACGGCATCCAGAAGACCTTCGAAGGTTCCTCGCTCGAGACGATTCGCCATATGGTGGCGAGCGGCGTCGGGATCACGGTCCTGCCGCGCACGTCAGTGCAGGAAGTGAAGCCACACGCAGGCGGCGTCGACTCGGGGCTGCTTAGCTACGTGGCCTTCGACGACCCGGTGCCCGATCGCCGGGTGGTGTTGGCGTGGCGCAAGAGCTTCACGCGCATGCCCGCCATCGAGGCGATCTGCGATGCCATCAATGCCTGCGAACTGCCCGGTGTGAACAAGCTCGATTTGCCTGTCGCGGTGAACTGAGCTCGTTCTTAGAGACGGGGCCGGCGCCACCGTGCGCGCCGGCTGGCAACACCGGGTCGATAGCGTCAGCTTCTATCGGATAGATAAAATTAATCAAATACTAGTTTTCAATAGTATTGATATAGTTCCTCCATGGATCACCCGATCCTATAAGACACGGAGGAAGTTATGAACCAGCCCCAAGCGCAACAACTCCCGCAGATTTCTTATCAACGCACTTTATCGGCCAATCGCGTCGCCGCATCGATCAGCAGGATGCGTACGGTTGCGTTTTCGTTGCTGGTTGACCGCGCGCTCAGCGCTTAGGCCATCGTCTGGCGCGCGCTCCCTCCGCATTACCTTCCTCACAAAAAACCAACTCACCAGGAATACATGATGTCTGAAAGCAAACTCACTACGGCAGCCGGCTCGCCCGTCGCCGACAACCAGAATTCGATGACCGCTGGCGCCCGGGGCCCGGTGGTGCTGCAAGACGTTTGGCTGCTCGAGAAGCTCGCGCACTTCGACCGCGAAGTGATTCCAGAGCGCCGCGTGCATGCCAAGGGGTCTGGCGCGTTCGGCACGCTGAAGGTGACGCACGACATCTCGCGCTACACGAAGGCGAAAGTGTTCGCCGAAGTGGGCAAGGAAACGCCGCTCTTCATGCGCTTTTCGACGGTCGCCGGTGAGCGCGGCGCTGCCGACGCGGAACGCGACGTGCGTGGCTTTTCGATCAAGTTCTACACGGAAGAAGGCAACTGGGACGTCGTCGGCAACAACACGCCCGTGTTCTTCATTCGCGATCCGCTCAAGTTCCCGGACTTCATCCACACACAAAAGCGCGATCCGTACTCGAACCTGCGCAGCAACGTGGCAGCGTGGGATTTCTGGTCGCGTCATCCCGAGTCGCTGCATCAGGTGACGATCCTGATGAGCGATCGTGGCATTCCGCAGAACTACCGGCAGATGCACGGCTTCGGATCGCACACGTACTCGTTCATCAACGCGAAGGACGAGCGCTTCTGGGTGAAGTTCCACTTCAAGTCGATGCAGGGTATCGAGAACTACACCGACGCCGAAGCGAGCCAGGTCGTGGCGCAAGACCGTGAAAGCGCGCAGCGCGATCTGGTCGACAACATCGACAGCGGCAACTTCCCGAAATGGCGCTTCTGTATCCAGGTGATGCCGGAAGCGGATGCAGCCAAGTATCGCTACAACCCGTTCGATATCACCAAGGTGTGGTCGCACAAGGACTACCCGCTGATCGATGTGGGCACGATCGAATTGAACCGCAACGCACAGAACTATTTCGCGGATGTCGAGCAGGCTGCCTTCACGCCGGCAAACGTGGTGCCGGGCATCGGCTTCTCGCCGGATCGTCTGTTGCAGGGTCGTCTGTTCTCGTATGGCGACACGCAGCGTTACCGCCTCGGGATCAATCACCATCAGATTCCGGTGAACGCCTCGCGTGTGCAGCGTCAGCATTCGTTCCATCGCGACGGCGCGATGCGCACGGACGGCAATCTTGGCGGCACGACGAACTACGAGCCGAATCGCTTCGGCGACTTCACGCAGGACCGCAACGCAGCCGAGCCGCCGCTCGCAGCGGGCGCTGTGGACCGTTACGAACATCGTGAGGACGAGGACTACTACAGCCAGCCGGCCGCGCTGTTCCGCCTGTTCAATGCCGCGCAACGCGAGCGCTTCTTCGGCAACATCGCACGTCATATCAACGGCGTGCCCCAAGAGATCCTCGCGCGCCAGCTCGAGCATTTCCGCCGCATCGACCCGGCGTACGCAGAAGGGGTGATCGCCGCGTTGGCGACGCTCAACGAAAAGGCGAAGTAGTATCACCATCCGGCTGACGAGGCTGGAGGTGCAACGGGCTCAGGCGGTTAAAGCAGACCGCGTGGGCCTTATCCGATAGGGATGGCGGACGCATGGGCGTCTTGTCTGTTCGACGACGAAGCGAAGGGGAACGATCATGGTCCAAATGTGGAGTACCGGCGGCGCACGTTTCGCACGTGATGCACGGATGGTGTTCGGCGGCAACTTCCCCCGCAAGTTGGTCGGTCTCGCCATCCTGACGAGCGGCTATGCATTGATTGCATCGCACGCGCTACAACAATTGTCGGGTCACTAACACTGACCGGCGAAGCATTATTTCTGCACTTTTACACGGAGGTTGTCATGTCGCTTCATCCCACGCGCAATACCCTGCCGGAAGAGATTCGGCGCAAGTCTGTGGGTCTGCTCGGCCATTCGCTCGCCACCGCGATCGACTTGCAGCGGCAGGCGAAGCAGGCACACTGGAACGTGAAGGGTCCAAATTTTATCGCGCTGCATTTGCTGTTCGACGAGGTTCACACAGCGGCTATCGAGTGGGCTGATCTGAGCGCGGAGCGCCTGGTCGCACTCGGCGGCACGGCCGACGGCCGGGTCCAGCAGGTGGCGGATAAAACGCAGCTCGAAGCCTATCCGCTTGAGCTGCAGGATGGTACTGACCACGTTCGCCAGATCGCCGGTGCGCTCGCCAGATACGGGCGTCAAATGCTTGAAGCGATCAGCGAGTCGGGCAACGCGGGAGACGCGGCGACTTCCGATCTGTTCACGGAGATTTCCCGGGCAGTAGATGACTATCTGTGGAAGGTCGAAGCCCATCACTACGCAAAGTAGCGTGAGTGGATGCACATTGGGGGCGGCGCATTGGTTGCGCGGCCCACTTCAGGTGCTGACGGTCTGGCGTTAGTGTGCAATGCGGCTCGCGGGCAGCGAGCCGCACAAAGTTTGCATATTTGTACGATAAACTGGCGGACGTTCGCAGGTTCATGGTTTGCGCATCAGTGCGACATGCTGTGCCTGCTGCTTCACATTACTCTTCAAAGGAGTCGTCATGGCCAGGAAAGAAACCGTACAACACATCAACATCGGTATCAGCGACAAGGATCGCAAGAAGATCGCAGAAGGCCTGTCGCATCTGCTCGCCGACACGTACACGCTGTATCTGAAGACCCATAACTTCCACTGGAATGTCACGGGGCCGATGTTCAACACGCTGCACCTGATGTTCGAGACGCAGTACAACGAACTGGCGCTGGCTGTCGATTCGATCGCGGAACGCATCCGTGCGCTGGGCGTGCATGCGCCGGGCAGCTACAAGGAGTTTGCGAAGCTGTCGTCGATCCCGGAAGCGGACGGCGTGCCCGCAGCAGAAGAAATGATTCGCCAGCTGGTGGAAGGTCAGGAAGCGGTGGTGCGTACCGCACGCGGCATTTTCCCGGCAACCGAAACCGCCAACGACGAACCGACTGCCGACCTGTTGACGCAACGCATGCAGACGCACGAAAAGACCGCGTGGATGCTGCGTTCGATGCTGGCTTAAGCTTCAGTGCAATGAAGTACCGGGCCTCCCTAATGGGAGGCTGTGTTTTTTGTGGCCTGAACGTAAGCGCGCGAGGTGCGCCGTCATGCTGTGCGCTTCTGCGGCCCCCCGTGCGCGCATACCTTAAAATGGCGTCACC
>JBEKNG010000425.1:0-5506 GCA_049523075.1 Paraburkholderia sp. | reverse complement strand
AAAGTTAAGCGCGTTGCCGATCAGATTACTGAAGATCTGCTCGATCGCGCCAGGGTCGCCCCACGCAGGCGGTAACTCGCGCACCGTGACCAGCGCGCCGCGCGCTTCGATCACGCCGGCAAGACCGTCCACGATGTGTGCCACCACCCGCCCAATGCTCACGCGCTGCCATTGATACTCGAGCCGGCCGGCCCGTGAGATGCGCAGCAGCGCCTCGATGATTGCCGCCGCGCGCGTCACGGCGGTGCGCAAAAAATGCAACGACTCGCGCACGTCGCCGTCGAGCACACGGGTCAAACGATGTTGTTCATCCGCGGGCAACTGAGCTGAGTCAATCGTGGCGCGCAGTTCGTCGCAGGACACCTGCAGCTCCCTGGAGAAGCCCTGCAGGTTCACGAGCGGCGAACGCAAGTCATGCGACACGCTATAGATGAACATTTCGTTGTCCTGGGTCTCCTGGCGCAACTCCTCGTTGACCCCGGCCAGTTCCCTGGCGCGCGCTTCCAGCCTCGCCTTCAGGACCGCCTGGTCCTGCTCGGCGGCGCGCAGGCGCGCGCTGGTCTGGTGCAGGATCGCGTCGAGTGCGGCGATCTCGTCATTGCCCGAAAGTGGCGCGCTCAGCGGCCGGCTATGGCCGAGCCGCTCAGCGTTGCCGGTCAGCACCTCGAGACGGCGGCCGATGCTGCGGGCAAACACCAGCGCGGTGATGCCCCAGATCAGCATGGAGCCGAGCACGGCGGCGATGAGCGCATATTGCTGCCGAGCCCGCGTCTGCGCGAGCGAAGCCCTGCGCTCGGCATCGAGCCGCGACGCCTCAGTGACGAAGGCGTCAAGCTGGTCGCGAAACAGGGCGACCTGGCGCGGTACGGCGCCGCCCTCGAGCGTTGCATACGAGGCCATGCTGCGCCCTTCATGCAAGCCTTGCGAAATGGCGTCCGCCTGGGCCCGGTAAGCGCCGACCATGGCGCGCATCTGCTGGACGCGTGCAGCCTGCTGCGGAGTGTCCACCACGAGTTGTTCGAGACGGTCGAGGCGATCGGCGAGACCGACCCATGCCGCACGACGGTCGATAAACATGGGGTCGCCCACCACCATGCCCGTGCGAACCCGCGCGGCCTGACGCAGCAGCGGGTCGATCAGCGAAGACGACTGATACAGGATGTGCTTGCTATTGGCCACCCACAGCGCGGCCTGTGCCGCTTGCTGCTGGGTATCGAAGACCAGGCCGAGCAATGCCAGCTCGACCATGCTTGGCATTGCGATCAGCAGTAGACCCTTGGTGAAAAGTTTCATGTTCGCCTGGTAGGCTGTCCGCTCGCTGCGCGGTAAAGGTGGTGGGCTGTGCGCCGTCGCCACGCGGCGCACGCCGCCGGACCGCCGCAGCGGAACCGGGCCATTATCGACGTGAAGTCGAGATATTTCAATCTGCCGCCCTTGAAGCGCTGGGTAACATAAAAATGTCTTTTTTTAATGGCGAACGACTCACCTACGCGGCCCGTGCGACTATTATGGAAACAGAAGTCTGGAGACATGTGCTGGGATGCGAAGGCGCACGGCAGGGCGATTCGGCACGATTCGTGCGGATGGGTGTGAGGCGGATTGATCGTCGAATCACCGTGAGTCCGGCATTTTCGTATGCTATAAAAGATCGACGTGCGGCGGCGCGAAGCCGGGAGTGGTCGCATGAGGACGCTGCGTTTCTTGCAATTCTTTTTCAGGCGAATTTTTATGTCCTTCCCGAAAAAGCGTAGGCGCGCGAAGGTGGACGGCGATGAGTCGTTCCTGGCCGTGCTACGACATTTCAAACCGTTCGGCCAGCTCGACACCAAAATCGCGCGAGCCCGCGCGCAGGACGAGCCTGTGCTCTACGCCCATGTGCTGCCCGGTCTCGACGTACTCCTATGCAGTGTCCGAGGTGCGCAGCCGCCCTATCCGGCGCCGGCCGAGTTGCGGCGGCGCTGCATCGAATCGATCGCCAATGCCCTGGAACAGCCGCTCGACGGACTGGAAAACGGCGGCTACTGGTACGAGGCGGACGGCTTCGGGTGTCTGGTGTTCGCGAGCCGTGCCCGCGGCCGGATTCTGCCGGAATTCGGTGCGACCCGCGCGGTAGGCGGTGCACGACGCGGCGTGCGGCGTCAGGATGCCGCCGGCGATGCAGCACCACGCTCGCTGCGCTGATTTCCTTGCCTTACATCAGTAGACGGCGCGCTCATGTTGTCCCGAGCGCGGTCGTTCTACGTTCGCGTGCCTGTTTTGCGCCTGTTTTGCGCCTGCATTCCGGCGGGATCTCTGGCGACATTTATAGCTGCTCGCTGGCTGCCGTCTCCCGGCCCCCTACTACCCTTTAACTGCCCTTATAGCCAGCAGCACTCGCCGGCGACAGCACCGGCGGCGCGGTAGTCTTACCCGTGCCCTTCGTCGTGTGCGGAGCCGAGGCTGCGCCGTCCAGCGACAACGGAGCCTGTGGCTTTTCCTTCTGTCCCGGGGGCGGCGCGCCCGGCTTCGTACGCACGTTCGCCAGCAGTTGAGCGCACGGCAGCGGCTTGTTATTGCTCGGCGCGATCAGCGGAATCAAGGCGGCGAACGGATTGATCAGCCCGAGGCCGATCATCGCGCCCCCGCGCAACGCCAGGGCGGTTGCATTCACACCCACATGCGGATCCTTGAACGTCCCCTTCGCATACAGCGGCGAGCGCAGTGAAAACACGCGGAAGCCTTTCGTATGCGGATGCACGCCGAGATCCAGGGTTTCGTCGCGCAGATTGACGTTGCCGTCGATGTCGATCACGGCGTCGTCGGTATCGAGCGCGAAGACCCGTGGATCGAGTACGCCGTCGGTCACGACAAAGTCCGCGGCCGCACAGTTGATCTTCACGTCAGCCGTGCCAAATAGCTTTTCGTAGATCACGTTCGCCACGTTCAGGCCAGCCGCTTCCATCAGCAGCCGGCTCACGGTGCCATCGGTGACGAGTGCCTTGATTTCGCCGTTCGACGTGCCCGCCAGCGCCGCCGGCGAATTGCCGGTGGCGGAGAGCGAGGCATCGCCGTTGACTTCGCCGAGTGCGCTTTGCATCGTCTTGAAGTTCGGGAACAGTTGCTTCAGCTTCAGGTGGCGCGCCGAGGTCGAGAAACGCCCCTTCAAGGGTGTCGTGCTACCGTCCAGACGAATTTCCGAGGACAGCGTGCCGCCCGCCACACCGAACGACAGCGGCACCAGCGACAGCACGCCATCGGTCATCACTACGTGGGTGTAGAGGTCGGTAATCGGCAGATTCGGGTTCTTGATGATACGCCGGCCGGTGAATTTGACGTCGGCGTCGATCGCTCTCCAACGGTCGGTGCGGAACTGCTCGACCGGTAGCACCTTGTTGGACGGCTGCATCGTCGCGTCGCCGCGCTTGGCCTTGCTGGCGTTGGAATCGGCGCCGATGACCGGGGCAAGGTCGGAGAACTGCAGCAGGTTCGAAACCAGTTCACCCTGCAATTGCGGCCTGGGTTCGCTTGCAGTGTAGGTTAGCGAGCCGTTCAGGTCGCTGCCGCCCACTCGGCCTGTAAAATTTTCATACTTGAAGACGTTGCCGCTTTGCTTGAACTGGCCGACTAGCCGGCCATCGGTGGCATACGGTGGGGTATCGGGCAACGTCACGCCCGTCAGCGCGTACAGACGCGCCATGCTGCTGTCTTGCACCCACAGCCGCATATCGACGGCTGCGAGGTGGACGGGATCGGTGACTGTGCCGACTACCGCCACGTGCAGGAAGTCCCCGAACCTGATGTCAGCCTGAACCGGGAATGGCCGGTTGACGTCCTGAAGCGCCAGCACGCCGCCCAGCTTGCCGCTGCCCGATACGGTCGTATGGTTGTACGAACCCTTGGCAGTCCAGCCGATCGCGTACGGCGGCACCGGCGGGCGGGCACCGGCGCCTACACTGCTTGCCGGGTTGATCGGCGCGGACGCCGCCGACGTCATGGTCGTGTTACTCGCGGGGTTACCGGCTGACGAAGCGCTCGAGGCGCCGCTGCTGGGAGTCGCGGCTACGGCGGCGGATGCGCCAGATGCGCCCGACGCCTCCGTTGCGCCAGACGCGCCCGCTACCCCCGATGCTGCCGCAGACGCCGAAGCCGCCGCGGCCTCCGATGCCGCGATTGCATTGGACTGGGCGGCGAGCTTGTTCGCGCCCTGCTTGCCGACCACCTGCGCGGAAGCGCTCTGCGAGGAGGCTTCCTGTTGCTTCATCACATCGCCGATCGGAATCGACTGGCCAAGGGTGTCGATCACGACTTGCATATCGGCCTTTTTCTGCTGATCCGCCAAGGCAATCGTGCCCTTGTCGAAGGCAATATCGTGCAGATCCAGCGTCCACTGGGAAGGTCCCGCTGATGACTTCAGCTTGAAGGTCCAGTTATTGCGCCCGTCAAGCAGCCGCTCGAGATCGACGGAGGGGTTCAGCAGGTTGATGGCGGGAATCACGATGTCATGCGCGAGCAGCGGCAGCACCGCCACTTCGAAGTCGATCTCATCGAGAGTCGCGAAATGCGGCTGCCTGGTCCAGTCGGGATTCGCTATCGTGATGTTGGCCGCCGAGAAGCGCGGCCAGGGCACCCACGCACGCCAGCCGGTTTCGCCCACCGGGTGGCGCCAGCCCAGTTTCAGATCGCCCTCAATGACAAACTGCCGGCCGATCGCTTCGCTCACTTTCTGGTCAACCCAAGGGCGCGCGCGATTCCAGTCGAACGTCAGAATAAAAATCGCCAGTGCGGCAATAAGGACGACGATCACCGCCACGAGCCATGCGATGATCTTGCCGATCGTGCGCGACGCTGCCATGAGACGCTCCGGTTCTTGCTGTTTCGCTATCGGACAGCAGTTAACATGCCCGGTTCACCGCGCCCGACCTGTCGCACAGCCCCCGTGGCGCGATTCACTTCCGTGGCGCAGAGTCGCTACGCGCGGCGCGGACTGGTACCTATGACCCACAACTCGCACCATGACGGACACTCCTCTCGTAGAGGCCTCGGACATCGCCAGGCAGGACCCGCAAAGCCGGCAGATGCTGCTGCAACCCACCCGCTTTGTGCTGCATGCGGGCGACCGGGTCGCCATCACCGGGCCATCGGGCTCCGGCAAGAGCGTGTTTCTGCGCGCACTCGCGCTGCTCGATCCGCTCGCCGGTGGACAGATCGACTGGCATGGCAAACCCATCGAACGCGCGACGATCACGTGCTACCGGCGCAACGTCGCCTACATTCGTCAACGGCCGGCGATCCTTGACGGCACGGTCGAGGACAACCTGCGTTACCCGTTCTCGCTAAAGGTCTATCACGATGTGCGGTTCGATCGCGCGCGGGCCGCGTCGCTCGCCGCCAAGGCGGGCCGGGGCGAAGGCTTTCTCGACAAGCGGGCGAGCGAACTGTCCGGCGGCGAGGCGCAGATCGCCGCGCTGATCCGTGTGCTGCAACTCGCTCCGGAAGTTTTGCTGCTCGACGAACCGACGGCCTCGCT
>JBEKNG010000424.1:0-5508 GCA_049523075.1 Paraburkholderia sp. | reverse complement strand
CACGATGAAGGTGCGGTGCTCGCAATCACGGCTGATCACGGCATGAATGCAAAGACCGATGCGATCGGACGGCCGGTCATCGTATTCCTGCAAGACCGGCTTGATGACCGGTATGGCGCACGGTCCGCGCGAGTGATTTTGCCGATTACCGACCCCTATGTCGTGCACCACGGTGCCTTGGGCTCGTATGCCACTGTGTACCTCGGCGACCGCAATCAGCAGCGCGACGTGATGGACTTTCTCGCGAGTATTGCGGGGATTGAGGCGGTGTTGACACGCGAACAGGCATGCCAGCGATTTGAGTTGCCCGCAGACCGAATCGGTGATCTGGTAGTGGTTGGCGAACGGTTAACTGTACTTGGAAGCGCCGCCAGCCAGCACGACCTTTCCGGTCTTACGGTGCCTCTTCGTTCGCACGGCGGTGTGTCCGAGCAGAAAGTCCCTCTGATCATTAACCGCAAGCTCGCAGGCGTTGAGATCACACGACGCTTGCGCAATTTCGATGCATTCGATTTAGTACTGAACCACATTACCTGACAAAATTTACGACGCGAGAGCGATCTCGCGTTGTATGGGGATGATTATGTACATAAGTACTCCTGATGATATCGACGGGATCAATTCAAAACGGAAGACGACTCTCGATCAGTACAAGTGGCGTGCTCTGATCGGGGTAACGTTCTGTTATCTTTTTTATTACACCGGGCGTCAAACACTCGGATTCGCAGTTTCTGGTATCCAGCACGACTTCGGTCTTTCGAAATACGAACTCGGCTGGATCAGCGCATCAATGCTGTGGTGCTATGCGGGTGGGCAATTCATCAACGGGAACCTGGCGGACAAGCTTGGGGGAAAGTGGATGATGATCGCTGGGGCGGCTCTCTCCCTGGCGGCCAACTGGCTGTTCAGCTTCGGCCACGCGTTTTTGTTTTTCCTGATTGCGTGGGGCATCAACGGCTATTGCCAGTCAATGGGTTTTGCGCCAGGTAGCCGACTGCTATCGAATTGGTGGGGCCATGAGCGTCGCGGCTTTGTCTATGGCATCTATGTAGGTTTTTCGGGATTCTCATCGGTTCTGGCCTACATTCTCCCAGTCCTTATTCTGGGTACACTGCATCTCGACTGGCCATGGATTTTCCGTCTCGCGCCTCTCTCGATGTTGCTCGGTATCCTGGCATTAGTGCTGTTTGTCGCGGAGCGACCGGAAGATAAAGGTCTGCCTGCCCCGGAAAAGGACATCGATACAGCCGCATCCCTCACGACCGACAATGAATTGACAAGTAAGCAACGCTACTTGCTCGTGCTGCGAAACTGGAAGCTGTATGTCACCGGGCTCGCGATCGGCTTTCAGAACGCCGCACGCTACGCGTTGGTCGTTTGGGTGCCTGTTCACTTTCTCGGTACGCACTGGGAGACGTCATCAACGATCGATCCCAAGTGGATCACGGTAGCGTTGCCAGTAGGCATGGCTCTCGGCTCGCTGTCTAATAGCTGGATTTCCGACATTCTGTTCCGGGGAAAACGGTATGTTGCGATCGTGTGCTACATGGCACTGGCGACGGTTACCGCTATATGCATGATGTTCATCCCGCATGGCAGCATAGTTGGCATCGGTTTGCTTTTCCTGTGCGGGTTCTTCGTGTTTGGACCAGCGTCGTCGTTTTGGGCACTCTGCCCCGATATCTTCGGCCGGAGTGCGGCAGGAACAGCAACCGGTGTTCTCAATACGATGTCCTACGCGTTTGCGGGAATGGGTGAACCGGTCATCGGTCATATCATCGATGCCACGGGTCAAACGGGCATTATCTTTCCGATCGTCGCAGGTCTCTGTGCGGTGAGCGCGGTGATGTCATTACTGATCAAACGCTGATCTTGCCACGGCGCCGTGGGGCTTGAAGTTCCTGCGGCGCCAAACTGGCCGAACGCTGCCGGTCGCTCCTGCCGTGTGGCGCTCCATTGTTTGCGATCTGGGCGACGCAGTCGAATGACCGTATATGGCCGATGCTGTTGAAAAAGTGGCGGCGCGGCGTTTCCGATCCGTTGGCGAAAAAGTCTACCTCTCCGATCGGCGTACAAACCACTCGCGAATCAGCAATTCGAACGACGTAGTCGACATTCTGTGTCGTTGGGCCTCCTATCAGGCAAACGGTGGCTTTTGAGCCTTTTTTACGCCCGCGGAGCGGATCGCCCGGCGAGAACCCCGCTATTCCTCTTATGAAGCAGGGCGGGCAAGCCGACCAAAGAAGGGATGCTTGGGATCGTTGAATCCGGGCGTCGAAGGATGGCCGGTTGTGACGAGCGAGTCGACGAAGGCTTCGTCTTCCGCGGTCAGACGGTAGCTCAAGCCGGGCTGGTATTCGTCCCATTGCGCTTCGGTACGCGACCCGGCGATGGTCGAGCCGATATACCGGCTGTTCAGCACCCATGCGAGCGCGAATTGTCCCGCGCTCAAACCCCGGGTTTGCGCATGCTCGCGAACGCGCCGTACCAGCTCCAGAGACTCCGGCCGCCCTGCTACCCAACCGCGCGTTCCAGGAATCACATGTGACACATGCATGTACGCATGGGGAGGTCTCGATGAGTCGATTGCCCTCGCCCGCCCATATACCTCATCGCCGCGTGGGGTGCATCAAACGACGCGCTCGCCGGCCCGCCAGGTTTCGCGCGGTACGGGCAGCGCTCCGTGCATCCGCACGCGCACAAAGTCGGCTCGCAAACCAGGGGCAATCGCACCACGGTCGTGTAATCCCGCTGCGCGAGCCGGTTCCGCTGAGACAGTTGTCATTGCACGTGGCAGCGTCCACCCAGCCTTGTCGACGAGTTCAAACGCAGCGGTCAACAGACTCGATGGCACGTAGTCAGACGACAGGATGTCAAGCAATCCGGCCTGCGCGAGCTCGAGCGCGGAGACGTTGCCCGAGTGCGACCCGCCCCTCACGATGTTGGGTGCGCCCATGATGGTCGCGATACCGTGTTCGCGCGCCGCTTGCGCGGCGACACGGGTGGTCGGAAATTCGGCCAGCGCGACGCCTTCGGCGGCTGCCTGTTCGACATGCTCGATAACCGTATCGTCATGACTCGCCACCGGTATGCCGAGCTCCGCGCAGCGCGCCACGATTTGCCGGCGGTGCTGTTCCGCGTAGCGTTCCTGTCCATCCGCAAGCTCGGCCACCACGGCGGCGAAACGCTCGTCAGTTAGCTTGCCGTGCCGTTCCTGCCAGCGGCGCCATTGACTGGCATCCTGCCATTGCCGCTGTCCAGGCGTGTGATCCATGACCGAAGCAAGACGCAGCAGCGGATGTGCGTAAAGCGAATCGAACACCTCGACCACGTCCGGTGCCGCGATTTCGCAGCGCAAATGCAGGAAATGTTCGGCACGCAGCAATTCGCTCTCGGACAAGCGCGCGAGTGCCTGCGTGCATTGCGTCTGCAGTTCGCGGTTGTGCATGTCCACGTCGGAGCGCGCACCAATTCTGAGCGAATCGAACACGGTGGTAATGCCGGCGGCGGCCACCTGCGCATCGTGAATCACAAACGCCGCGTCGATATTCCACCGCACGCCGGGGCGCGGCGCGAGATGCTTCTCAAGGTTGTCTGTGTGCAGTTCGATCAGGCCCGGCAGCAGATAGTCTCCGTCCCAGTCAACGGCTTCGCGTGCGGACGTGCTGCCACGTTCGACGTCGCGGATGACGCCGTCTTCAATGCGAACGGTCCCGGCAAACTCTTCGTCTCGCGTGACGACGCGAGCGTTCCTGATCAACATCGACTTACTCCGTATGCGCGCCAGTCCAACGTAACATTGCTGTACGACGCACTAGTGGTGGTTGTAATTAGGGACGGCGCGGCGCTCAGCGGCATTCCCGTCGGTCCAGAGCACGGTTATGCTGCACCAAAATGTCATCTAAACGTCTAGACGTATCGAGATGCGCTCATGGCACCAGTAAGGCGAGCGACGCACTTCACATTTCCATCATGGCTTGCGCACTAAAATGCGCGGCAATGCAATCATTTGAGCCGGTGGGAATGACAACACCATGACATCGACCGAGAAAGTTACGCCGCGCCCCGTGCTCGAGCACGGGGTCAGTAGCGTTAGACGCCTTTCGCCGCCGCTTTGAGCAAGCTTGTGGCTCCGAGAAAAGGTCTGCGGGCCCGGTTTTGCCAGAGTTGGTCGCTCCGAATTGAGCACGACTGGCGCCTTGAACGAACCGCTTCATCCCGCTCATCCTCAGCTATCGGATGCATATTATTAGCATTACAAAATATACGTCCAAACATGCTCTGGGCCACAACCGGTCATGCGGTCAAGCTCTCAGACGGTCATTCGAGCTTACGCTTCGCCCTCAGACAACGGACGTTCAAGTTGTCTTTTTCAATCACACCCGCATGACATGGAGCAACAGGTAGTCGCAGCAAACCTGTAATCGGGATGCAAGGAGCATCCGCAGCACATGTTCGTCGGGCACTCACGCTGATCAATGTCGCAATTTCGCTTGCGGTAGCTACGCCGGTGACAGGCGGTCGAAAGCTCTTCGTCGTGGCGGCCTGCTCAGGAGCTGCGGCATAGACGTAACTCGCCGGCGGCGTTTCGTCGCACCTGGCTGCACGGTGAAATGGATTCGACAGTTGTCAGCGAAGGGCGATAGAACAGATTTGATTCGGTGGCATAGCAAACGCGCGAGAGCCTGTCACAGCCGGCAATAGGCTGATCGAAGCGCCGCATTCGATCGCCTGATGTCGAGCCGCGCGCAGCCGTTCCATTGGTCCCCGTCTCTGAGGCCGACTTCTGCGGCACGCATGCATGGGAAGAAATAGGTAGACTCAAAACGGTCGCTAGATGTGCGCCCATCCTTGCATCACCCTTGTTTGCCAATTTCATGTCCCGGAGCAATAGAAGTGAAGGTTTACGATTTCAAAGGTTTTCCTAATCCCGCCCGCGTTCGTATCGCAATTGCCGAGAAAGGTCTCACCCACCGCGTCGAGTTCGTTCATGTCGATCTGCCTGGCGGCGCACATAGAACTCCGGAGTTCCTTGCCAAAAATCCGTCAGGCGCGGTACCGGTGCTCGAGCTCGATGATGGCACGACGATCTCTGAATGCACGGCGATTACCGAATACCTCGACCATCTGGACGGCGAGCCGACGCTCACTGGCCGTACCGGTAAGGAACGCGCAATCATTCACATGATGCAGCGTCGGGCCGAAGTCGAATTGATGGATGCCCTTGGGACCTACTTTCATCACGCCACACCGGGATTGGGCGAAAAGATCGAGCTCTACCAGAACCGCGAATGGGGCGAGCGAAGCCTCAAGCGCGGGATTGCCGGCATGCACTATCTGAACCAGGTCTTGAGCGGGCAACCGTATCTTGCAGGGGATAGCTTCTCTATGGTCGACATCACCGCGTTCGCCGGACTGAGCCTCGCAGATTTCCTCAAGATCGAAGTGCCCGACACACTTACCCGTCTCAAAGACTGGCGCGCCCGTGTGGCAGCGCGGCCAAGCGTC
>JBEKNG010000423.1:0-5548 GCA_049523075.1 Paraburkholderia sp. | reverse complement strand
GGATTCCGGCATGGTCGCGGGAGCCGGTTTTCCGGATACGCTGCCCCACGGCATGGGCCCAGCTGCGCGGGCTGGCGCTGGCACAAAACCCAGCTCTTCGAGTATTTCCTCCGGTGTCTCTACGAGCTTGGCACCTTGCTTGAGCATTCTGTGGCATCCACGCGACAGTGGCGCGTGAATCGAGCCGGGCAGCGCGAAGACATCTCGCCCCATTTCGTTGGCGAGGCGCGCAGTAATCAGCGAACCGGAGCGCATCGCCGCCTCGACCACCAGCACCCCGCCCACCAGTCCGGCAATCAGGCGGTTGCGCTGCGGAAAGTTGGCGGCGCGCGCGGGCGTACCGAGCGGCCATTCCGAGATGATCGTGCCGGCGGCCGCGATTTGCCGCGCGAGCGGCTGATGGGCGGCCGGGTAGACGAGGTCGGCGCCGGTGCCGATCACCGCAATCGTGCTGCCGCGACCCGTCAGCGCTCCGCGGTGCGCCGCGCCATCAATGCCCAGTGCAAGCCCCGACACGACCGCGAGCCCCGCTTCCGAAAGCGCACGGCTGAAACGTTCGGCGTCCTCCACACCTTGCGGCGTGGCGCTGCGGCTGCCGACCACGGCGACGCCTTTGGCATGCAGCAGATCGAGCCGGCCTTTTATATATAGCAGCGAGGGCGGGTCGGGCATGGTCAAAAGGGCGGGCGGGTAAACCGGATCGTCTAGCGTTACGATCGCGTTGCCCCCCAGTTTGCGCCACGCCAGCACGGTATCCAGATAACGGGCGAAATCGGCGCCGGGCGGTGCAAGCGCGGCGCGCGCGGAGGCTTCGTCGGTTGCGGCGGCGAGCAGCGCGAACGGCTGTCCAAGGATGGCCTCCGGCAGGCCGAACGCGTTGAGCATCGCGCGCAACGCGCCGGGCCTGAGCCCTGGAGCCATTGAGAGCCGCAACCATGCGGCGAGTTCGTTATCGGTTGTAGGCAGGGTGTGCATTGCGTATCCATCCTCGAGCACGGCCAGCGGGCAGGCGGGCGCCATGCTAAAATTTTCATCATCCGAAATAACTGCAGCGCCGCGCCCACCCGCGCGGGCCCGTCGTTGGCGCCTGATGGGCGCGTTGAATCGAACCGGTTCGACACCACCTATCCTCTGCGTATCGCGACGGCCCCACAAGCTGGCCGGATGGCCAGTGTCGCGACTTTCCACCGGTGAGCGGCGCCTAAAACTAACTTCAAGATCATGGCTTTACTGAACATCATCAATTACCCGGACAAGCGGCTGCACAAGATTGCCAAGCCCGTCGAAGTGGTCGACGAGCGCGTCCGCAAGCTCGTTGCGGACATGGCCGAGACGATGTACGCGGCACCCGGCGTCGGCCTTGCGGCTACCCAGGTGGACGTGCACGAGCGCGTCGTCGTGATCGACGTGTCGGACGCGCATGACGAACTGCATGCCTTCATTAATCCCGAGATCATCTGGTCGAGCGACGAGAAGATGATCAACGAAGAGGGTTGCCTGTCGGTGCCGGGGATCTACGACAACGTCGAACGCGCTGAGAAAGTGCGTGTGCGCGCGCTCAACGTAAAGGGCGAAACCTTTGAACTGGACTGCGAAGGGTTGCTCGCAGTGTGCATCCAGCACGAGATGGATCACCTGATGGGCCGCGTGTTCGTCGAATACCTGTCTTCGCTCAAGCAGACGCGCATCAAGAGCAAGATGAAGAAGCTCGCCCACGCGATGTAATGCGCGTCCATTTCGCCTACCGCCCCCGTACATGAGCCATTCGTTGCGCGTCATCTTTGCCGGTACGCCGGAGTTTGCTGCGGCGGCGCTGGCCGCCATCCACGAGGCCGGTTTTCCCGTACCGCTCGTGCTGACGCAGCCCGATCGCCCGGCCGGGCGCGGCATGAAACTGCAGGCCAGTGCGGTGAAGCGTTACGCCGAAGAGCACGGTCTCATCGTTGCGCAGCCGCCGTCTCTGCGACGCAACGGCAAGTATCCGGCCGAAGCGACTGCCGCCATCGACCTGCTGCGCGCCACCCCGCACGACGTGATGGTGGTGGCCGCCTACGGCCTGCTGTTGCCGCAGGAAGTGCTCGATATCGCGCCGCACGGCTGCATCAACATTCACGCTTCGTTGCTGCCGCGCTGGCGCGGCGCCGCGCCGATTCACCGTGCCATCGAAGCGGGCGACACGGAAACCGGCATCACGCTGATGCAGATGGATGTGGGCCTCGATACCGGTGCGATGATCTCCGAAGCGCGCACGCCGATTCACGACGACGACACGACGGCGACGCTGCACGACCGTCTGGCAGAGGCGGGCGCACGCCTGATCGTCGAGGCGCTGGTCGAACTTGAACGCAGCGGCAAACTCGTCGCGACGCCGCAGCCGTCCGAAGGCTTCACCTATGCCGAGAAAATCGGCAAGCACGAGGCCGCGCTCGACTGGCGGCGTCCTGCGACCGTTCTGGCGCGCCAGGTGCGCGCGTTCGATCCGTTCCCGGGCGGCGTGGCCACGCTCGACGGCACCTCGCTGAAAATCTGGTCCGCTGTGCCCGCTGAAGCCTCGCGCAACGCAGAACCGGGCACGATCCTCGACGTTTCACCGGAGGGTGTGGTCGTGGCCTGCGGCGAGGCTGCGCTGCGTCTGACGCAACTGCAGAAGCCGGGCGGCAAGCGCCTGCCGGTGCGGGAGTTCCTGGCCGGCTCGACGCTCGCTTCGGGACAGCGTTTCGTGCTGCCGGAAGCACCGTAACAGGCGTCCTGTCGCGCTTGCCATAGACCGTTCGGCCGACTCCCGCCGCATGCCCGCGGCGCGTTAAAATCGTCCATGCGACGTGCCCCTCCAGTGAGGATTCGATGTTCGGTATCACCCATTTCGGATTTTTTGTCATTGCCGTTTTCCTGCTCAACGTCACGCCCGGGCCGGATACGGCCTATATCGTCGGGCGCAGTGTCGCGCAGGGGCGTGGCGCGGGTCTGATGTCGGCGCTGGGCATTTCCGCGGGCTGCTGCGTGCATTCGCTCGCCTGTGCGTTCGGCTTGACCGCGCTGCTGGCCGCGTCGGCGACCGCGTTCACCGTGATCAAGTTCGTGGGCGCGCTGTACCTGATGTACCTCGGCGCGCGTCTTATTTTCACCAGGCCTGCTGCGGTCGAAGCAGCGGGGGCGACGCGTGTGACCGGTGCACCGAAGTCGCTGCGCCAACTGTTCCTGCAGGGCTTCTGGACCAATGTCCTGAACCCGAAGGTGGTGTTGTTCTTCGTGTCCTTTTTTCCACAGTTCGTCACCACCGGCAGCGATCACAAGGCGCTTGCCTTCCTGACGCTTGGCGTCGTATTTGTCGCCATGAGCACGGTGTGGAACAGTTTTGTCGCGTGGATCGCGGGCAGCGTCACGCAACGTTTCTCCGGCAAGCCAGGCCTGAAGCGGTGGCTGGATCGCGGCGTCGGCAGTGCATTCGTTGGACTCGGCATCAAACTCGCCACAGCATCGCACTGATTGAATTTTCCTTGCCTGCCCATATCTAACAATAAGCTTACAAGCGGATTCGCCGCCAGCAGGCGTTACTGGATATGAACCCGGATTCGGGGCAAGGAGTGCTGAACATGTTTAACTGGGTCAAAACCGCGATGTTGATGGCCGCGATCACGGCCCTATTCATCATGATTGGCGGGATGATCGGCGGGTCGCGCGGCATGATGATCGCGCTGGTGATCGCGCTCGGGATGAATTTCTTCTCGTACTGGTTTTCGGACAAGATGGTTCTGCGCATGTACAACGCGCAGGAAGTGGACGAAAGCAGTGCGCCGCAGTTCTATCGGATGGTGCGCGAGCTGGCTACGCGCGCCAATCTGCCGATGCCACGCGTCTACCTGATCAACGAAGACGCTCCGAACGCGTTTGCCACCGGTCGCGATCCGGAGCACGCGGCGGTCGCCGCGACCACGGGCATCCTGCGTGTGCTGTCCGAGCGCGAAATGCGTGGCGTGATGGCGCACGAGCTGGCGCACGTGAAGCACCGCGACATTCTGATTTCGACGGTCTCTGCCACCATGGCGGGTGCGATCTCCGCGCTGGCGAACTTCGCGATGTTCTTCGGCGGGCGCGACGAAAACGGCCGCCCGGCGAATCCAATCGCGAGCATCGCCGTCGCACTGCTCGCGCCGATCGCCGGCGCGTTGATTCAGATGGCGATTTCCCGAGCTCGCGAGTTCGAAGCCGACCGCGGCGGTGCGCAGATTTCCGGCGACCCGCAGGCACTCGCGTCGGCGCTCGACAAGATCCATCGTTATGCGAGCGGCATCCCGTTTCCGACGGCCGAGGCGCACCCGTCAACCGCGCAGATGATGATCATGAATCCGCTTGCGGGTGGTGGCATCGCGAATCTCTTTTCGACGCACCCGGCCACGGAGGAGCGCATCGCGCGTCTGATGGAAATGGCGCGTACGGGGCGCTTCGAGTAATCGGGGATTGCGGGTATTGCGGGTATTGCGGGTATTGGGCCGATAAATGATCGGGAAGGGCGAGCCCCAACATGCTCGCCCTTTTTTGCTGGCGTGGGCGGCGTGGCGCCGCCCGTTTGAACCTCCGCCTTACCCGCCAACCCTTTTTCGTTCGAACCTTGGTCCCACCGGTCAATCCACCTCCGTTTGATCCGCAGCCCCACCCGCCGCACCCGTTTTGCGCTTACCGCGGCGCCGCGCCCCGGCCCACCTATCCGGCCAAGCTACAATGTGTGCTGTTTGTGCCGCGCGCACCGTGCAGCCTGCTTTTGCCTTCTTAATGACTTCAAAGCCTTCCACGCGTTCCGCTTCGCCTTCGTCGCGTCCGCGCGAATCACGTCTGTCGTCGTTGCATCTCGCGCCCGAATCGCTGGGTTTTGCGCTCGACTGCGCGGCTCAGGCGGTGGGTGCGGTGCGCCTCGGCTCGGCGCTCCCCGCGGCGTTGCAGTCGGTATTCGTGTCCGCTCCCGAAGGTAGCGCGGCCGCAGCGCGCGGTGCGGTGCAAGATATCTCGTACCGCACCATGCGCCGTCTGGCCACGGCCGACTGGCTGATCGCGAAGCTGGTCAAAAAGGCGCCGCCGCCGCACGTGGCCACCCTGCTCGCCTGCGCGCTGGTATTGCTCACAGACGCCGAAGAGGAAGCGGCTTACGCGCCGTTCACCGTCGTCGACCAGGCGGTCAACGCGATCGCCGCGCGGCGCGAATTTGGTTTCGCGAAAGGTCTGGTTAACGCCGTCCTGCGCAATTTCCTGCGCGAGCGCGAGACGCTGTTGAGCGAATCGCAGAGCGACGAGGTCGCGCGCTGGAACTACCCGGCGTGGTGGATCGACTCGGTACGGCGTGCGTGGCCCGATAACTGGCAGGACGTGCTTGCAACCGGCAATACGCAAGGCCCGCTGACGCTGCGTGTCAACGCGCGGCGCTCCACGGTCGATGCCTATCTGCAGGTCCTGCACGATCACCATATCGACGCCGCCCGCGTCGGCGACGACGCCGTGCGGCTGGCTACGCCGATGCCGGTCGACCGCATCCCCGGCTTCGACGATGGCGTCGTCT
>JBEKNG010000422.1:0-5556 GCA_049523075.1 Paraburkholderia sp. | reverse complement strand
ACCGGCAAAGCCCGTGTAACGCGCCACGAGCGCGTCTTCGAGGCTCGCCGGCGGCGTGCGGTCGGCGGCGCTGGGAATCCCGGTCAACATGACGCCACCAGTCTTTCGACCACGGGCCGCGTCATGCCGGCCTGATCCTCGCGCGTCTTCACAAGCGCCGCGAGCGAATCCATGATCCGCTCCACACCGTCTTCGTCGATCGCGCTCACGCCCAGCCTGAGCAAGGCCGCGACCCAATCGAGCGTTTCGGCGAGCCCTGGCTTTTTCTGCAGGTCCATCTGGCGCACCGACTGCACGAATTCGACCATTTGCCGCGCCAGTTTCTCCGGCACCTCCGGTACCTGGGTGCGTACGATCAGCAGTTCCTTGTCGAAGCCCGGATAGTCGACGTACTGGTAGAGACAGCGGCGCCGCAATGCATCCGAGATCTCGCGGGTGCCGTTCGAGGTCAGAATCACGAAGGGCCGTTCGGTGGCGCGGATCACGCCGAGCTCCGGTATCGACATCTGGAAGTCGGACAGCAGTTCCAGCAGATAGGCCTCGAAGGCTTCATCCGTGCGGTCGATTTCGTCGATCAGCAGGACCGGCGCGGGAATGGTCGTGATCGCTTCGAGCAGCGGGCGTTTGAGCAGGTAGCGCTCCGAGAAGATGTCCTGCTCCTTGTCCTGAACCGGCCGCGAATCCTGCTCCAGCAATTTGATCGCCAGTAACTGGTGCTGATAATTCCATTCGTAGAGCGCCGAGTGGGCGTCAAGTCCTTCGTAGCACTGCAGCCGGATAAGCCGCGTGTCGAGCAATCTGGCGAGCGCCTTTGCAACTTCGGTCTTGCCTACACCGGCTTCGCCTTCGAGCAGGAGCGGGCGGCGCATTTCCATCGTCAGCAGCAGCGTGGCCGCAAAGCTGCGCTCGGCGATGAAGCCGTGCTGCTCCAGCCGCTGCTGCAGGCCGACGACATCGCTCATACGGTCGGTCGCCATGGCAGTCTCGATGCTCAAACCGTCTTGCGCGAAAACAGTCCGCGCAGCCAGTCGCGCAAGATGGCCCATGCCATCGCGAGGCCGTTTAGCTCGGCGGGCGGTGCGGTGGGTTCGGGCATCGTGGCGGGGCGCGCGGAGGGCGCGGTGGCAGCCTTGGCGGCGCCCGTCGCAGCAGTAGTAGCAGCAGTGGCAGCGGGAACGGCCCCCAAGGCGGCCGCGGGCATGGCAGTTACCGTATCGGCGGATGCGGCGCTGCTGGCGCTCGCGTCGCCAGCGCTCGAGGCCGAAGCGGTAGCCCCGACTGTGGCTGTATTGATGGCCCCGGCTGTGTCCGCTCCCTCCCCTGTAGCTTCCGTTTGCTGCGCTTGCCGCGCCTGCAATCGCGCCGCGAAATTCGCCACAAACTGCTTGAGCATCTGGTCTGCCACCGGCCCCATCAAGCGGCCGCCTAACGAGGCGGCCTTGCCGCTCATCGTGACTTCGCTTTTGCCTGCCAGTTCGCAGGTATCGCCGGTGGCCTGCACAGCAGCGGTCAAATCCATCGACGCCGCCGAGGTGCCGCTCGCATCCGAGCCTTTTCCGACCATATGCAGGCTGCGTGTTGCGAGATCGAGATTCAACACCTCGATCTCGCCCTTGAACGCCATCGTCGCCGGCCCAAGCCGCACCGTGATCGTACCTTTGTAATGCGTCTCATCGATGCGCTCGGTAATCTTCGCGCCCGGCATGCAGCCGGCGACGGCTTCGACGTCTTGCAAAAGCAGCCATGCACTCTCCGCCGTGGCGGCGAGTGGGAATACCTTGTCGAGTGCGACTTTCATCCCAGCATCCTTTGCCAGTGCGGTGCGATGCAGCGGTTCGCCAAAAACCTGGTAGTGCAGACCGACTCCGCACGAGTCTAATTACGCAACAGCCTGCGCCGATCCGCGCCGCGCTACTGCCTCGTCAGTCCAAGCGCACGGCATTGCTGCCAGACGCGCCAGGCGTTATGGGGCATGTTCATATGCGTGACGCCGAGATGCGCGAACGCATCGACCATCGCCGATGTAAAGCATGGGATCGAGCCGACGTGCGGCGACTCCGCCACGCCCTTGGCGCCGATCGGATGATGCGGCGACGGCGTCACCGTGAAATCAGTCTCCCAATGCGGCGTTTCGACCGAGGTCGGCACGAAGTAATCGAGCAGCGTCGCGCCGAGCAGATTGCCGGCTTCGTCGTAGGGCATCTCCTGCCCCATTGCGACCGCAAAACCTTCGGTCAGGCCACCATGAATCTGCCCTTCGATAATCATCGGGTTGATCCGCGTGCCGCAGTCGTCGAGCGCATAGAAGCGGCGCACGCGAGTCTCGCCGGTATAGCGGTTCACTTCCAGCACGCAGACATAGGCGCCGAACGGGAACGTGAAGTTGGGCGGGTCGTAGTAGTCGACTGCCTCGAGGCCCATTTCCATGCCTTCGGGCACGTTGTTGTAGGCGGCCCAGGCCACTTCCTTGATGGTCTTGAACTGCTCGGGCGAGCCTTTCAGCACGAAGCGGTCGAGATCGAACTCCACGTCGCCCGGACTGGCTTCGAGCAAATGCGCGGCAATCCGCCGGGCTTTCTCGCGAATCTTGCGCGACGCGCGGGCCACTGCGGCGCCCGCTACCGGCGTCGAACGCGAGCCGTAGGTGCCGAGGCCATAAGGCGCGGTCGAGGTATCGCCTTCTTCGACGGTAATCGCCGAGGCCGGAATGCCGGCTTCGGAGGCGATGATCTGCGCATAAGTGGTCTGATGGCCCTGCCCTTGCGTGATCGTGCCCATCCGCGCGATGGCCGAGCCATCCGGGTGCACCCGAATTTCACAGGAATCGAACATGCCGACGCCAAGGATGTCGCACATCTTCGACGGCCCGGCACCCACGATCTCCGTGAAATTCACCACGCCGATCCCCATCAGCCACTCCGCGTGAGGGTCGGCTCGCCGCGCGGCCTGCTCGGCGCGCAGCGCCGGATAGTCGACCGCGGTCAGCACCTTCTTCAACGCCGGCTCGTAATCGCCCGAATCGTATTCGAGCCCGAGCGGCGTCGTATAGGGGAACTGCTCCTTGCGGATGAAATTGAGCAGGCGGATTTCGACCTTGTCGATACCGAGTTTCTGGGCCAGCACGTCGACCATCCGCTCGATCAGATACACCGCCTCGGTCACGCGGAACGAGCAACGGTAGGCGACGCCGCCCGGAAACTTGTTGGTATAGACACCATCGACCGAGACGAACGCGTTGGGAATCGCATACGAGCCGGTGCAGACATGGAACATGCCGGCCGGCCACTTGGTCGGGTCGGCACAGGCGTCGAACGCGCCGTGGTCGGCCGTCACATGGACGCGCAGCGCCTTGATGCGGCCGTCGCTATCCGCGGCCAGTTCGCCTGTCATCAGATAGTCGCGCGCAAAAGCAGTAGTACTGAGGTTTTCAGAGCGTGACTCAATCCACTTGACCGGCCGCCCGAGCACGATGGAAGCGACAATCGACACGACATAGCCCGGATACACACCGACCTTGTTGCCGAAGCCGCCGCCGATATCCGGCGAAATGATGCGGATTTTCGACTCCGGTATTGCGGAGAGCAGACCCACCACGGTACGCACCACGTGCGGCGCCTGCGAGGTGATATACACCGTCAGATCGCCGCGCACCTTGTCGAATGAGGCCACACAGCCGCAGGTTTCGAGCGGACACGGATGCACGCGCGGATACAGCATCTCCTGCTTGACGGTGACGTCGGCGTGGTCGAAGACGCGGTCGGTCTTGTCCTTGTCGCCGATGTTCCAGGTGAAGATGTGATTCGGATGACGGCGTGCGCCATGCGCACCGGTCTGCTTGTCGCGGATGTCCTCGCGGATCACCGGCGCGTCCGGTGCGAGTGCGGCCAGCGGATCGACCACTGCGGGCAGTTCTTCGTATTCCACTTCGACCAGCTCCGCCGCGTCAGCCGCTACATAGCGGTCGTCGGCGACTACGAAGGCTACTTCCTGATTCTGGAAGCAGACCTTTTCATCCGCCAGCACGGCCTGCACGTCGCCGGCCAGCGTCGGCATCCAGTGCAGCTTGAGCGGCTTCAGATCGTCCGCAGTGAGCACCGCGTGCACGCCCGGATGAGCGAGCGCGCGCGACTTGTCGATCTTCTTCACGCGAGCATGGGCATACGGACTGCGCACCATCACGCCGAACAGCATGCCCGGCATCTTGATGTCGTCGACGTAGGTGCCTTTGCCCTGAATGAAGCGGGGGTCTTCGCGGCGCTTGCGGGAGCAACCCATCCCTTCCAGCGCAGCGAGACGGTCGAGATTGGCGTCGAGATTTCCCATGGCGTTTCTCCTGTGTCGACCGGAGTCAGCGCTTTAGCACTGACTCGGTCCCATGCAACATGGTGGCTGACGTCAGTGGCTAGCTGCGGTTTCCGCTGCCATCAGCGGATGCGATGTTTCCACAGCTTCACCTCGCAGCTTGCGCGCCGCGTACTGCACTGCCTTCACAATGTTCTGATAGCCGGTACAGCGACACAGATTGCCCGCCATCCAGTAGCGGATTTCTTCTTCACTCGGATTGGGGTTTTCCTGCAACAGGCGATACGCCCGCATCAGCATGCCGGGCGTACAGAAGCCGCACTGCAGGCCGTGCTCCTGCGTGAAGCCTTCCTGCAAGGCATGAAGCTCGCCGCCTTGCGCCAGTCCTTCGACGGTCATGACCTCCGCCCCTTCAGCCTGCACCGTCAGCATCGTGCACGACTTGACCGACATGCCGTCGAAATCCACCGTGCACGCGCCGCAGTGCGACGTTTCGCAGCCAATATGCGGGCCGGTATGCAGGCATTTTTCGCGCAGCGTGTGAATCAGCAGTTCGCGCGACTCGACCACTACATCGGTCTCCTTGCCGTTCAGCTTGAACGACACCATGATTTTTCTGCTCATGCCGTGTTCTCCAGGGCTCGTGGTTTCAGTGTGCCGCTCGCGCATACGCTGTAGCCAGCGCGCGCCGCGTCATTTCGCCCGCCATCGCGGTCTTGTAGTCGAGATCGCCGCGTAGATCGGCCACCGGCGCGCACACGCTCATCGCGAGACGTGCGGCCTCGGCGATGCTCGCTTCATCAACGGGCTTGCCGCGTAGCGATTGCTCGGCATCGGTCGCGCGGATGGCCGTTTCGGCAACGTTGGTCAGCGCAATGCGCACCTCGCTGACCGTTGCTCCGCTCATCCTTAAAGTCACTGCCGTCGCCGCGGTCGCGAAGTCACCGGTCTTGCGCTTGAGTTTGGCGTAGCAATAGCCGGTGCCCGCTGCCGGTGTCGGGATACGGATCTCCGTCATGATCTCGCCCGGTTCCAGTAGCGTCGTATAGGTACCGACAAAGAAGCCATCAGCCGGTACAACCCGTTCGCCACGCTCGCCCACCAGAACAAAGGACGCATCGAGCACAATCATCAGCGCCGGATGGTCGTTGCCCGGATCGCCGTGCGAGATGTCGCCGCCGAGCGTGCCGCGATAGCGCACCTGCGGATCCGAGATCTGCCGCGCGCCTTCGACCAGCAACGGGCAACGCGTTT
>JBEKNG010000421.1:0-5567 GCA_049523075.1 Paraburkholderia sp. | reverse complement strand
CGAAAATGTTGCGTAGCCGGCGAATAGCAGCGCTACGCTTGCGCGCCAGTAAGCATGAGTGCCTCGTTCGAGATAAGGCACAGTCGAAGACAATGTAGCGCCGGCAGAAGGGGTGGAGGGAGAAACGGCCGAAGCAGCGGTCCGGTGGGATTCCGGCGATGCAGTCACGAAGCAGTCTCCCTGCAAAATCAAAAACCACCACGATACGCGCACTGCGTGCACGGCGTCTCGCGGCCGGCTCGACATGGGCCCGCGCCCGTGCCTCACTGCGGCCGCTAGCGGTGCGCTGCGAATGTGCTGTAGCGCGCCAGGCACGCAACTCTAGCCCATGTTTTCGATATAGCAGCGCCGCAGGGTTTATGATGGGTTCATGATCATGCGGTAGAGTAGGGCCATCGGCTTGGTTTTTTGCCGGTCCACTGCCGCGAGCGACGCGGAGACAATCAGGTGCGTGCGCAACGTGTTCGGCGAAGCGGCGCTTTTATCATCACCTCGACCGGCACGATGGTCATAAAGCCGGCTATGGGAGAACGGGGAAATATCATGCAAGTCGGTTCTATTGTCCGCTCCGTGCATATCGCCGTGCCTCAGGGCGCGCGGGGGATTGTCATGCGCATTCTTGGCGACATGGCGATGGTGGCGTGGTACGCCGGTGAGCCCGGTACGTCGCTACACCTGAATACGGAACCCTTTTTCCTCGAAGACCTGATCGATACGGGTGAGCTCGTGCGCCCGGCCAGTGCGCAGATGCACTGAAGGCGGCGCATCCCCGCGCGTGTCACTGCGACGCTCGTGTTTGACGGCGGCGCGGCGCACAATGCGGGCATGAACCACGAAACTCACGATTCGCAGGACAGCGTCCCCGGCGCTGTGCCTTTTACCCGGCTCACGCCGGAATGTGTGCTCGACGCAATCGACAGCGTGCTGAGCACGGTTGGCGTGCGCACCGACGGCCGCATGCTGCCGCTCAACAGCTACGAAAACCGCGTGTATCAGATCGGCGTCGAAGATGGGCCGCCCGTCGTCGCGAAGTTCTACCGGCCCGAGCGCTGGACGGACGAGGCGATTCTCGAAGAGCACGCGTTTGTCGCCGAGCTCGCCGCGCGCGAGATCCCGGTGGTGCCGGCGCGCGTCTTCGAAGACCGCACGCTGCATGCATTCAACGGCTTTCGCTTCTCGATCTTCGAGCGGCGCGGTGGCCGTGCTCCCGACCTGGACCGACGCGATACGCTCGAATGGCTCGGCCGTTTCATCGGCCGCATCCATGCCGTAGGGCAGACGCAGGACTACACGGCGCGCCCGACGCTCGACATCCAGACCTTCGGCTATGAGCCGCGAGACTTTCTGTTGTCGCAGCACTTCGTGCCTGACAACGTGCGGACTGCATGGGAAACCGTGGTGAACCTCGCCCTCGAAGGCGTCGAACAGGCGTTCGAGCGAGCCGGCGAAATCCGCGCTTTGCGAATGCATGGCGATTGCCATCCGAGCAACGTGCTGTGGACCGATGCCGGCCCGCATTTTGTCGACTTCGACGATAGCCGCATGGGGCCGGCGATGCAGGATCTGTGGTTGCTATTGCCGGGCGAGCGGGCCGAAGCGTCGCGCGCGCTCACCGATCTGCTCGCGGGCTACGAAGACTTCTGCGAGTTCGAGCCGCGCGAACTGCACCTGATCGAAGCCTTGCGCACCTTGCGGCTGATTCATTACCAGGCATGGCTCGCGCGCCGCTGGGACGATCCGGCCTTTCCCGCGGCGTTTCCGTGGTTCAACACGCAGCGTTACTGGGAAGACCGCATTCTCGAAATGCGTGAGCAACTCGGCGCCATGCAGGAAGGGCCACTGTGGCCGGTCTAGGCCTCGGTCCTGACCTTATCAAGGCGCGGTTCAGGCCACCGCACCCCCGGCCGCAGGCCGTACCCCCAAGGAACTGAGTTTGACGTCGCGATCCGGAAAGCGCGCGATCATGATTAGTTCGCCGCCCAACGCATGAATATGGTCACGCAGCGTGGAGATATACATGTCCGTCCGCTGCTCGAGCTTGGCGATACTGGGTTGCTTCACATCCAGCAAGCCGGCCAACTCTTCCTGCGAAAAGCCAAGAGCACGGCGCAGCTCCGCGAGCGCCATTTCCGCATGCATTTCGTTGACTTTCTTCTCCACCCGGGCTCGCGACTCGGGTGACATCTTCGCTTCCAGTTCCGAGAATTTTTTTGCCATCGTCGGCTCCTTCGAGATTTAATCTCACCAGATGCGCGCGGTATAGCGCATCAGCACGGGGGACGTTCCTTGCGTACCAGCGATCGTCGCCAGTTTTGTTGCCGCCGAGTAGCAGGATGCCAGTGCGCCGTGGGGCGAACACATACAGCACGCGGTATGGTCTACCCGCGTGCTGTATTCTCAATTCGCGCAAGCGGCTGTATTTCGAACCCTTGACTTGGCTGCTGTGCGGGTAAGGCAAATGTGGACCTTGATGTGCAAGCACTCTGATAGATGCGTTAACCGATTCCTGCTCGGCCTGGGTCAACCCTTCCCACCACGCACCGAAAAAATCGGTGTATTCGACGTCCCAACTCATAGATAAATATATCCTCAATGGAATATTCCGTCAAAGGAATAATCGCGCTGTCGTGTGCGAGTGACACCGAAGCTGGAGTCGACCCTATGGGGTCCCCGCGATGAACGCGCGCGCGCGACCGATGAGCCGCGCATGAGGCCATGCTATGGATTTAAAGGAGGGAAACCAGTCAGCCGAATGACTAACGTTGCAGAGGAGTGCGAACGACGTGGGAATAAAACAATGGGCTACAGCGCATCGGGCAGTGCACGTCAGCGCCGCCCGTCGCCCCAGTAAGGCGTGCTACACGCTACACGTCGCCCCGCCACTCGCGGCAATTTCCCGCGCGGCCTTCGCACCTTCGACTTGCAGCAAGGTCGGCAGTGACACGCCATTCTTCGCCGCGGTCACTTCCGCAAGGATCGACACGGCGATCTCGGGCGGCGTCCTGCTGCCGATATAGATACCCACCGGCCCATGCAGCCGCGCCAGTTCGGTATCGTTCAGGTCGAACTCCTTGAGCCGCTCGCGCCGGGCAGCATTGTTGCGCCGCGACCCCAGGGCGCCGACATAGAACGCGGGCGTCTTCAACGCCTCCATCAACGCGAGGTCGTCGAGCTTCGGGTCGTGCGTCAGCGCGATCACCGCGCAGCGTTCATCGAGCTTCATGTCGAGCACCGTATCGTCGGGCATCGTGCGTACGATCTTCGTGCCGGGGATATCCCATTCATCGGTGTACTCCTCGCGCGGATCGCAGACGGTCACCTGGTAGTCGAGCCCCGCCGCGATATGGCAGAGATAGCGCGACAATTGCCCCGCGCCAATCACTAGCATCCGGTAGCGCGGCCCGTGGATCGTCAGCAAGCGCTGGCCGTCGAAGTCGACCCCGTCGGTCGCCTGCGCGGCGTCGAGTCTGACCGTGCCCGTCGCCATATCCACACGGCGCGCGATCAGTTTGCCGTCTTCAACCGCATCGCACAGTTCCGCGATTCCGCTTTCTCCGCTCAACGGTTCGAGCACCAACTGGATCGTGCCGCCGCACGGCAGCCCGAAGCGATGGGCTTCTTCCGCCGTAATGCCGTACTTGACCGCCTCGGGCACGCTCTGCTCGATGCCGCGTTGCCGTACACGTTCGATCAGATCGTCTTCGATGCAGCCGCCCGACACCGATCCCACCACGAGACCGTCGTCGCGCACCGCCAGCATCGCGCCTTCGGGGCGCGGCGACGAGCCCCATGTTTTGACTACTGTCACCAGCAGTGCGCGATGTCCCAGCTCGAGCCAGCGTGCACTGGACTTCAGGACTTCGAGATCCACGCTGTCCATGATTTCTTCCTCTTCGTTTGGTCGTCGCCGGATCCGGGATCCGCGCCGTCTGTTAATGCTGTGTCGTCTGCTGGCGCAGCGGCTTCGGCCGCCGCATCTGCGTCGCTCTGACTGGTCACCAAGGCGCTGAAGCGCTTGAAAAATTCGCCGGCCAGCTTGCGCGCCGCACCGTCGACGAGCCGTGAGCCGATCTGCGCCAGTTTGCCGCCGACCTCGGCGTTCGCCGTGTAGGTCAGCCTGGTTGATTCGGCGCCGTCAGGTTCGAGCGTGACACGGGCGTTGCCTTTGCCGAAGCCCGCGACTCCACCCTGACCCTCAAAGACGATGGTGTACGTCTGCGGCGCGTTGATATCGGTCAGCAGCATACGCCCTTTGAAGCGAGCCTTCACGGGACCCACCGACGCAGCCATCGATAGCGCAAACGCGTTCTCGCCCTCTGCCTCGATGCTCTCGCACCCGGGAATCGACGCACGCAGGATGGCGGTGTCGTTCAACGCCTCCCATGTGCGTTGCTGCGAGACGGCTAACGTATAGCTTTCGGTCAATTCCATTGAGTGGCCCCTCTTGGTGTGTCGGTCGCGGCGGCGGCGCGGGGGGCGCGCGTCAGTTGCGCCAGATCGCGGCCGAATGCAGCCAGACTATCGAGATTATGAACTGATTGGTGCGCATCGACATGGGGCAGGATCGCTCGCACGCCGCGCGCCTTCGCGGAGAAGCCGCTATACCGCAGCAGCGGGTTGAGCCAGACGATGCGGTGGGCGAAGCGGCGCAGACGCGCCATTTCGCTGTCGAGCACGTCGATGGCCTCGTGGTCGAGGCCGTCTGTGACGAGCAGCACCGTCGCCCTGCCGGTCAGCACGCGACGTGCCCAGCGCCGGTTGAACTCGGCGAGCGCCGCGCCGATGCGTGTGCCGCCCGACCAGTCCACCACCTGATCGGTCAGCGCGGCGATCGCCACGTCGGGGTCACGCTCGCGCAGCGCGCGCGTCGCATTGGTGAGGCGCGTGCCGAACAGGAACACCTGCAGTCGTTCACGCGACTGTAACAACGCGTGACAGAAATACAGCACCGCGCGTGAATACGCGCTCATCGATCCGGAGATATCGAGCAGCAGCACGAGCGGCGGTTTGCGCTCGGTGACGGCGCGGTATTTCCATACGGTCCAGTCACCGCCCGAACGCACCGCGTGACGCGCGCTCGCCCGCAGGTCGGCGTGGGTGCCGCGCGAGGCTGCCTTGAGGCGGCGCGTCGGCTCGGTGGCGAGCGGCAGGCGATGGCTGCGGATCACATGGCGCAGGGTGCGCCATTCATCCGCGCTGAGGGTGTCGAAGTCGCGGTGGCGCAGCCGCTCTTCGGCGCTGAACGTGACGTGGGCGTGCAGTTCGTGCTGCTCGGTTTCGGGCGCAGCACACGCGTTGCGCGAGCCTGGCGGACGTGCGGCAAGCGCATCGGCGAGACGGTTGTTGCGCTTTGGCGGCGGCAGACCGTTGTGCACTTTCGGCAGCAGCAGTGCGCGCAGCTTGCCCTCCCAGTCGGGGTCACGCCAGAACAGGTTGAAAGCGGCGTTGAAGATCTCGCGTTCGTCGGGTGCTGAGACGAGCAGCGCGGCCAGTGCGGCGCGCACGTCGTCGCGGCGCTCGAGGTCGATCCAGCGCAAGGCCTCGAGTGCATCGACCGCGTGCGACGG